>DASXQN010000113.1:0-3938 GCA_036507155.1 Anaerolineales bacterium | reverse complement strand
TCTTTAGACCATGCACTTCGGGCACGGGCAGTGCAACTGCCCTTTCAACAAAGCACATAACAAATGTTCGTCCGCAGTTGCACTGCGGACCGGACTCAGCGGACGGATGCAGTGCAATCGCGAAACATCCCGTAGGGACTGCATCCGGAACAAAGAAGAAGGAATGTGACTATGAACGTGCAACACATCAACATTAAGTTATTCATCGAGAACCCGCAAGCCGTGCGGCTCGATCACTTCGCGGGCATCTTCAACACCTGGATCCAGCGCCGTCTCACGGACGACCTGCTGATCGATGTGGCCGATTACCTGCACGTGCATCACGGGCCGGGCATCGTCTTGATCGGCCATGAGGCCAACTACAGCCTGGACAACGCGTCCGGCCGGCTCGGCCTGCTGTACAACCGCAAGGAGCAGTTGGACGGCACGACACAGGACAAGCTCGTCCAGGCCGTGCGCTCCACGCTGACGGCTGCGCGCCGCCTCGAGCAGGAGCAGCGCATCAAGTTCGTGGGCGGGGAGCTGCAGTTGGTCGTCAACGATCGGCTGCTCGCGCCGAACACGCTCGAGACGTTCGCCGCCATCGAAGCGGATCTCAAAACGCTGTTCGATCGCCTCTACAAGGGGCGGGGCTACGAATTGAATCAGGGGCCCGATCCGCGTGAACGCTTCACCGTCAACGTTAAAGCCGCCGCCCAATTCGCGGTCGAGGCGTTATTGCAGAACCTGGGCGTGGAGCCGGTGCATGCCTGACCGGGCCGAAACCGCGCTGCGGCCGCCGGTCGTGGTCGCCGGACCTGCATCCGTTGAGGGCTTCAAGCCCTTCGTGCAGGCCGTCGGTCGCGGCGCCAGGCTGCGCCGCGATCTCACGTTCGAAGAGTCCGTACAGGCCATGCGCATGATCCTGCGCGGCGAAGCGACACTTGCTCAGACCGGCGCGTTCCTGATCGCGCAGCGCGTCAAGGGCGAGGCCGAGGCGGAGATGCGCGGCTTTACGCACGTGATGCGCACCGAGTTCATCGAGCGCATCTCGCCGCGCGTGGATAACCTGCTCGATCTCGGCCTGCCCTACGATGGCAAAGCCAAGACGGCCCAGCTCGCTCCGGCGATCGCGGTCATCCTGGTCGCGTGCGGCGTCGCGGTGGTGCTGCACGGCGACGAGGGCGTCCCGGCCAAGAAGGGCGTGACTGCAGGCGGCGTGCTGCGCGCGCTGGGGATCGCGGATCGCTCTCCGGACAAAGTGCAAGACATGATCGAAGCCGTGGGGTTTGGGTATCTCGCGGCGGATCGCTTCGCGCCGGAGTGGCATGCACTTACGTCGCTGCGCTGCGAGTTTGGTCTGCGCACGGCGTTGAATTCGGTTGAGAAATTATTCAACCCCGCGGACGCGCCTTATCAGATCAGCGGTTTCTTTCATGGCGAATATCTCGAACGCCTGCGCCTCTCGCAGACCGGGACGCGCGCCAGTTGGATCGTGCAGGGCGAAGAGGGCTCCATCGAAATGGCGGCTGGACGCGCCACCCACATCTTTGCCGCGGACGAAGCGAACGATTGGATCCTTGATCCGGCCTCGGTGGGACTGCCGGTCCGCGAGCGGCTCTCTCTTCCTGCCGAAGTAGAACAGCACACTACATTGAACGCAGCCGTGCTGGCGGGTCAACCCGGACCGGGCGCGGATCAAGCGGTGCTGACGGCGGGCGCGATCCTGACGCTTCTCCAGGTAGCTTCAAGTTTGGATGACGGCGTCGCGCAGGCGCGGCATGCGCTGCAGTCCGGCGCGGCGGCGCTGCGCCTGGAGCTGGCGAGGAGCTTCCAATGAGCGGATTCGTGTCGATCGTCGGCGCGGGGCCCGGGGACCCGGAGCTGATCACCGTCAAGGGGTTGGCGCGGCTGCGTCGGGCCGAGGTCGTGCTGTACGACCGGCTGGTCGCGCCGCAATTGTTGCAAGAGATCGGCCCGTCCGCCGAGGCCATCGATGTGGGCAAAGCGCCGAACAAACATCGCTTTCCCCAATCGGAGATCAATGCCCTGTTGATCGAGAACGCGCGCGCGGGCAAGCGGGTGGTGCGCTTGAAGGGTGGCGATCCATTCGTCTTTGGACGCGGCGGCGAAGAGTGCCAGGCTCTTGCCGAGGCCGCCATTTCATTCGAGGTCATTCCGGGTGTGAGCAGCGCGATCGCGGCCCCCGCCTACGCCGGCATCCCGGTGACTCAGCGCGGCGTGACGACGGCCTTCACTGTTGTGGCGGGGCATACCGGCGGCGCTGACGTGGATTGGTCTGCGATCACGCGCACGGGCACGATCGTGTTCCTGATGGGCGTTAAGCACCTGCCCGCGATCGTCGCGGGACTCATCGAACACGGGCGCGCGGCAAATACACCTGCGGCGGTGATCGAGCAGGGCACCACGCAGAATCAAAACGTCGTCACCGGCACGCTCGCCGATATCGTCAAGCTGGCGCGTAATGTCCGCCCGCCCGCCACGTTGATCGTGGGCGAGGTCGTGCGCCTGCGCGAACAAATCGCCTGGTTCATTCAAGAGTCCGGGTCTTCTATCTTTCCCGTCGATCTGCACTCCGAGCTTTTATCGTCAGCCGCTCCGCAGGAGTAATCGTTATGTCTGCTGCACAAAAAAATCTGCCCTCTCCCAGCCTCCCCCGTCGGAGTACCGACAAGGGAGTTGAGGTCGAAACAAGCGCATGGACTCCCGATTCCGTTAAAGCAGTCAGTGCGACGCTGGAAGGAAGCTCGCCCGAAGCAATCCTGCGCTGGGGCTTCGATCACTTTGCGCCCAGCATCGTGCTTGCCACGGGATTTGGGCCAGAGGGGATCGTGCTGATGCATCACGTCTCGCAGATCCGGCCGGAGACAACCGTCTTCTATCTAGACACCGACTTGCTTTTCGCGCAGACCTATGTATTGCGCGACGAGTTGGCCAGCCGGCTGGGCCTGCGCTTCCAGCGCGTCCACACAGAGGTTACGTTGCAGGAACAGACCGCTTTGCACGGAGAAGCGTTGTGGGACCGCGACCCGGATGCCTGCTGCCATATCCGCAAGGTGCTGCCTCTGCAAAAGTACCTCTCCAACTATCAGGCCTGGATCACCGGCATCCGCCGCGATCAGACAGCCTCGCGCGCCAACGCCGGCCTGGTGCAATGGGACCGCGCGCACAACATGGTGAAGCTCAATCCGCTGGCCGCGTGGACGAGTGACCAGGTGTGGAATTACATCGAACAGCACGACCTGCCTTACAACCCGCTGCACGAGTTCGGCTATCCCAGCATCGGCTGCTGGCCGTGCACCAAGGCCGTAGCCCCGGGCGATGACCCGCGTTCCGGCCGCTGGGCGGGCAAATCCAAGACGGAGTGCGGCATCCATGTCGCCCCGGTGGAGAAATCATGACAACTTATTATCCGGTTTACATTCAATTGGATGCGCAGCCCTGCATCGTCATCGGGGGTGGCAAGATCGCCGAGGGGAAGGTGGAGGGACTGTTGGCCGCGCATGCGCAGGTGACGGTGGTGTCGCCCGCGCTGACGCCGCGCCTGTGGGAAATGGCGGAGCACGGCTTGATCACGTACGTACCGCGACTCTATCAGGAAGGCGATCTGGCCGGCGCGTTCATCGTCATCTCCGCCACCGACCAGCCGGAGATTAATCACCAGGTCTGGCAGGAAGCCACGGCGCACGGGCAACTGGTTAATGTTGTGGACGATACGCCTCACTGCAACTTCATTGCGCCGGCCATCCTGCGTAAAGGGGACCTCACCATCGCGATCTCGACGGGCGGCAAGGCGCCCGCGGTGGCGGTCCGATTGAAGGAGCATTTTGAGGAGCAGATCGGGCCGGAGTACGCGCGCTTCCTCGAGCTGGCAGGACAGTTGCGCGAACCGCTCGCGCAACATGTTCCGGATTTCGAAGCGCGCAAGGCGCTCTGGT
>DASXQN010000112.1:0-6603 GCA_036507155.1 Anaerolineales bacterium | reverse complement strand
ATGACGAAGGCGGTGCGGCCTTTGAGCAGTTCGTCGAAGGCCTTCTGGATCAAGCGCTCGGTACGCGTGTCGACCGAGGAGGTGGCCTCGTCCAGGATCAGGATGCGCGGGTCAGCCAGCGCGGCCCGCGCGATCGCCAGCAACTGGCGCTGTCCCTGGCTGAGGCCTGAGCCGCGTTCGCCCAGCACGGTCTGATATTTCTCCGGCAGGCGCTCGATGAACGAATCCGCGTTGGCGAGCTTGATGGCCGCCATGACTTCCACGTCGCTGGCATCCGGGCGGCCAAAGCGCACGTTCTCCATGACCGTTGTACTGAACAGGAAAGTATCCTGCAGTACGATACCGATCTGGCGGCGGATGGATTCAGCGGTCACATCGCGTACATCGATGCCATCGATCTTCACCGAGCCCGCCGTGACATCATAGAAGCGCGGCAGCAGATTGATGATCGTGGTCTTGCCTGCGCCGGTCGGGCCGACGATGGCGATGGTCTGCCCGGGCTCGACCGTGAAGGAGACGTCCTTCAGCACGGGCACCCCGGCTTCATATTCGTACGACACATGATCGAACTCCACCCGGCCCTGGATCTCCCGCATGGGTTTTGCAACCGGCTTGTCGGTGACGGCCGGCTTTTCATCCAGGATGTTGAAAATGCGCTCGGCGCCGGCGATGGCGTTTTGAATGTTGGTCCACAGCACGGCGATCTGCTGAATAGGCTGGTTAAAGCGTTGGACGTAACCCAGGAAGGTCACCACCAGGCCAAGTGTGACCGCGGTGCCGAACAGGGTTTGGCCGCTTAATAAATACCAGCCGCCCACACCCGTGACAATCGCCAAGGCGACATAGGAGAGGGCTTCCAATGCCGGAGCAAGCGCGGACGTATACGCCACGGCGCGCACGTTGGCATCCCGGTTGGCGGCGTTGACGTTCTTGAACTGCTCGATGTTCTCGTCGGCGCGGTTGAAAGCCTGCACCTCGCGCACGGCGGAGATGCTCTCCTGCAGCTCGGCGTTGACGTTGCCGATCTCTTCACGTGAAACACGGAACGCCTTGCGCGCCTGGTTGGAGAAATACATGGTGGCGATCAGCATGACGGGCGCAACCGACAACGAGAGCAATGCGAACGGCAGGTTGGCGGTCAGCATATTGTAGGCGACCCAAACCAGCAGGAGGATGCCGCTGAAGACATTGACCAGCGCGAACGAGAAGGCCTGTTCGATGGCGCTCGTATCATTGGTGATACGGCTCATCAGGTCGCCGGCCTCATTGCCCGCGTAGTAACTCATCGAGAGCTTGTGCAGATGCGCAAAGACCTGCACGCGCAGCACGCGCAAGACGTGCTGTCCGGTCCAGGCCATGCTGAAGAAGGTCGCGCCCGTCAGGATCGAGCTGAGCACGAACAGCGCGACCATCACCAGAACCAGGCGGGTGAGGCCGCCGATGCGCTGGGCGTCGGTCATCGCAACAGGGTCGGGGGATTCGTATCCACCCAAGCGGTGGGCCCAGACGATCACGCGGCGCGTGACGGTCAACGAGGCCGGATCGTTGGTCGCGAGCCAGCAGCTGGAGTCCGCGGCTGGGGCGGGCGAGTCCGCCGGGGCGCCGAAGGACCCGAGCCGTTCGAACGCGGAGCTGCCCAGCGGCACGAGATAGCAGTCCGTGGCCTGGCCGGTTAGCTCAGGGGTCGTGACCTGCGTCCAGGTTGCGATCACGACGAAGAGCACGGCCAGCCCGATCATGTACCAGAAGCGGCCGAAATAGGAGACCAGCCGGCCGAGCGTTTCGTTCAGGTTGCGCGGCTTGATGGTTTCGCGGTTGAGGAGATCGCCAAAGCGACCGGGTCCCATCATGGGTTAAGCCTCCCCCGAGACCTCCGAGGTCTTTAAGACCTCGGAGGTCTGTGCCGATTCTGGCAACAGTTGCGAATTGTAGATTTCTGCATAGATCGATTCATTCTCCATTAGATCGGCGTGCTTGCCCTGGGCTACGATCTCGCCCTTGTCCAGCACGAGGATCTTGTCGGCGTTGATGACGGTGCCGATGCGCTGCGCGATGACAAACGAGGTGCGGCCCTTCATGAGCGTATCGAGCGCTTTCTGGATCTGCGCTTCGGTGTTGAGGTCCACACTCGAGGTGGAGTCGTCCAGGATCAGGATGCGCGGGTCGAGCAGCAGCGCGCGGGCGATCGCAATGCGCTGCTTCTGCCCGCCGCTCAGCGTCTGGCCGCGTTCACCCACATGCGTATCGTAACCGTCCGGGAAGGACATAATGAAATCGTGCGCGGCCGCGGCTTTGGCGGCAGCCCGGATCTGGTCCAGCGTGGCCTCCGGCTTGCCGAACGCGATGTTCTCGCGGATCGTGCCGCTAAAAAGCATCGTTTCCTGCAACACAATACCGATCTGTGAGCGCAGCGAGTCGAGCGTCACGTCGCGCAGGTCGTAGCCGTCAATCGTGATGCGGCCCTCGGTCGGGTCGTAAAAGCGCGGCAGCAGATTGATGATGGTGGTCTTGCCGGAGCCGGTGGCGCCGAGCAGCGCGATCGTCTCGCCGGCTTTGGCTTCAAAGCTCACGTTCTTGAGCACCGGGTCACCGCCGCCGAAATAGCGGAAGGTAACGTTCTCGAATATGACATTCCCCTTCACGGGCGGCAGTTTGAGCGCGCCGGGCTTATCGACGATATCGGATTTGGCGTCCAGGATCTCAAAGATCCGCTCGGCCGAGGCGGTGGCCTGGCCCAATTGCGTGATGATGAAACCGAATTGGGCGATGGGGAAGAACAGGTACAGCAGGTACAGTGAGAACTCCTGCCATTCGCCCAGGCTGAGCAGGCCGGCGATGATCTGCTTGCCGCCCACGTACAGGATAACGGCCTGTCCCAGGTTGGCGACCATGAATACGAACGGGAACATGAACGTGAACAGCCGCGCCACTTTGATGGCCTGTGCCATAGTGGCATCCGCCGCGGCATTGAACCTGGCCTGCTGTTCCTTCTCGCGCGTGAAGGCCTTGATGACCTTCATGCCCGCCAGGTTTTCTTGCAGGACTGTGTTGAGCGCCGAGAGTTTTTGCTGCACCAGCGAGAACATCGGGCGTGCCAGCATGCTGAAGACGATGAACAACACGAACGCGACCGGCAGGATCGGCATGGCCGTCCAGGCCAGCGTCACGTTGGAACTGAACAGAATAATGACGGTACCGGTTAGCAGGATGACGGCGCCCACCAGTTGCAGCAGTCCCTGGCCGATGAAAAGACGCACTTTTTCCACGTCGTCGGTAGCGCGGATCATCAACTGTCCGGTCTGATTCTTGTCGTGATAGGAGAACGACAGCCGCTGGATCTTGGCGTACAGATCGTTGCGCAGGTCATAGGCCACGGCCTGCGAGTTCTTCTCGCCCCAATAGGCCTGCAGGAACGAAAAGACGCCGCGCAATACCGCAAAGATGAGGATGGCGACCAGCGCGACCACCAGCGCCTGCGGCGCGTTGACCACATCCGCTTCCAACGTGACCTTGAGCTGCTCCACCGTCAGTGTGGCGGGCAGGTTCAAGGCCTCCAGGATACGCGGCAGGGCCGCACCCATGAATTGCGCGGGGATCTTATCGAGCGCCTGCTGGACCTGGCTCGCCAGATAGCCGCTGGTAACCGAGTCGAGCACGTTGCGGATCATGCGCGGCACAGCCAGTTGCGAGAGCGTGGCGATGATCAGAAAGATGTAGGGAAGAAGCGCCTGCCACCCGTATCCGCTCAGATAGCGGATGGCGCGTCCCATCGCGCCGCGGGAGGGGCGCTGGCCGCGGGTGCGGCGCATCGGTCGAGACATGGTTGCTTGCATAAGGTTCCTTTTCGAAAGAGATGATTAGAGAATGGAAAGGAGAGAATGGAGAGTGGAGATTAGTTGTTAGGGTGGCGTGCTTCCTGCTTATGGGATTGAAGTATAGGAGGCGGTTGTGAATTGAAGATGAATGAAATGAATACAGCGGCTAATTCGCCCGCTCCAGTTTTCGAGCGGCCTCTGTCAGGATGACGAGCGCCTCGGCAACCTTGGCGCGCTGATCCGCGTCCAGGTCTGTCACGAGCTCATTCACCCAGCGGTTTCGTTCGCTGATGCCTTTCTTGATCAGTTCGCGGCCCTTGGCGGAGAGATTGACCTGTTTGGCGCGGCGGTCGTGCGGATCTTCCGTGCGTTCCAGCAGCTCATTCTGCACGAGTTTGTCCACCAACTGGCTGGCGGCGGCGTTGGAGGTGTCCATGTGTTCGCTGATATCGGAGATGCCGCAATCGCCGTGGTAATGCAGGCGCATGAGCAGGCTGAACTGCGGCATGGACAGCCCGGTGGCCTTGGCATACTGCCTCCAGCCGCTCATTGAGCGATGCATGAAAACATCCATCCACTTGCGGGTGATCTCGGAGAGTTGTGCGGTGTTGCTCATAGTTAAGCCTTCTTGTTAGTTAAGAACGCTTAACTATATCCGAAATCGCCGGTTTGTCAAGCCGGCTGGATCACAGCGTCATCAGGGCGATGGCGGCCAGCGCAAGCATGATCCCGAAGATCTGCGGGCGCGAGATGCGCTCCTTCAGGAAGATCCAGGCCAGGATGACGGTCGAGCCCGGATACAGGGCGGCCAGCACCGCGGCCACGTCCATGCGGCCGGCGCGCGCCGCCAGGATGTAGCACACGCTGCCGGCGACGTCGACCAATCCGCTCAAGATCGCCAGCGGCCAGACCTGCCGCGGCGGCAACATGGGCCCGCGCAGCGCGCCTGCGTAACCCAGCATCACCAGGGTCCCCAGCAGGCGGCCGTTGATCAAAGGCCAGAAAAACGCGACGTGCGTGGCCTGATGGATCAACACGAAATACGAACCGAAGAATATGCCTGCGATGAACGGCAGGCGCAGCTCGCGGAAGTTCACGCGCCAATCGGCGCCGGCGCCGGTCTGCGAGATCGTCCAGATGGCGGCCAGGGCCAGGCCGAACCCGAGAAACGTGGCCCAATCCGGCAGGCCGTCGATGAATACACCAACGAGGACCGGCACGGCCGCGGCCAGCAGGGCCGAGACCGGCGCAGTGACGGTCATCTGCCCGGTGGCGAGGGCGCGATACAGGATGAGCAGACCGAACGTGCCGAGCACGCTGGCCGCTCCGCTCCATAGCCACGCGGCGAGGGGCGGGATCGATTCGTTCGCGACGATCGCCATCACGATGACCGGCAGCAGGCCGGCCGCCTCGGAGAGGATCAGCACGTGATAGGACTGGGCGCGCTTGCTGGCCAGCCCGCCCGTAAAATCCGCCGCGCCCCAGCACAGCGCGGAACCGATACCGAAAAGGATGGACAACATCTAAAAATCGTCTTCCGGTCTCAGATTAACCTCCGGATGTCCCTGCAAACATTCGGCCAACCATTCCTGGCCCCCTTCTTGTAAATACGATCGATAGCTCGAGAATTCCCAATCCTCAGGGCACTGTACATAGCCGTGCCTGACCGGATTATAGTGAATGTAATTAAAACGCGTCCAAAAATCATCGTCGCTTCGGATGCAATTATCCCAATAGCTGTACCAGACCTGCCGTCCGCGAGCATGATCCATCCTATTAAATTGATATGATGTGCGACCATGCAGAGATTTCATCAGTTTCGTCAGATCCCGACCACGCTGAAATTCCAGCAGAAGATGGTAATGATTTTCCAATACTGCCCAGGCAGCCAGTTCGATCTTTAGATCGGCAACAATGCTCAATAGTTCGGTCAACCAGATATTGAGATGCACCGTGGTACTTAAGAGATGTGCGCGTCTGACCGTCGCAGAGGTAATGAAATACCACGTATGATCTGCATAGACGTGAAGCGGACGATGGGCGGATTCGCTGTATTCCATGTTAATAATATGGAGTGCCGACTTTAGTCGGCATATCGCAGCACAGCGGACTGAAGTCCGCACTCCGGCGCAGTCTAATGTCTCGTGGACGGAGCTTTCTTGCCGTCCAGCGAATATACATCATACTGCGCGCTTTGCATGGTTACGCCGAAGATCCTCTTGAGATGGCGGTTCATGATCTCGATTACCAGATCCAGGTCCGCTGAGCTGTCCAGCGTGCCTCGATAAATCCTTTCTTTAAGCCCTTTATCCCGCTGCACGAAGTGCGCCCACTCTATGTGGCCATCTTTTCGTTTCTTGGCAAGTAATTTGTAAATCCATACTTGTGGAATGTGTGCCGATGCCCATCCACCTGCAATTTCCTCCCCTTCATCTATATTCAAAATCGCCTGCACTTTGGATTTCATTTATTTCCTCCCTGCCGCACCCCGGAAGAGTGCGGAATCGATTCCGAACAATGCAAAAATGCGGACGCTGCCTAAGTCATTTGCCTCCTGATCTTGCAAGCCGGTGGATCATGCCGCAAATTATATACAAAAAAAACGTCGCCGAGCGCGATGACCAATTCCAAGGAAATCAATGCAGCATCGTTCATCAGGTGGCCAGAATCATATCTTGCCCGCCGCCCGAGCCCGTTCCAACACCTTTTGCGCGTTCTTGACCAGCGGCATATCGATCATCTTGCCGTCCAATGCGTAGGCGCCGGCTCCGGCTTTTTGCGCGGCCTC
>DASXQN010000111.1:0-6730 GCA_036507155.1 Anaerolineales bacterium | reverse complement strand
TTGCTGTACTACATTCGCACATGGGATCGCCGCGCCGCGCGGCGGCCGGACAGGCTCCTCGCCAGCTCACACTTCTCCGCGCGCAGAATCGAAAAGGCGTATCAGCGGCCGTCCACGGTCATCCATCCGCCGGTTAACACGGAGTATTACGTGCCTGGTCCGCCGAAGGACGATATTTTTGTCACCGCGGCGCGCCTCGTGCCCTACAAGCGCGTCGACCTGATCGTGCAGGCATTTCGGCAGATGCCGGACAAGAAACTCTTCGTGATTGGCGACGGGCCGGAGGCCGCACGAATCCGCCGTCTATGCGGCGGCAACGTGGTCTGGCTGGGCTATCAACCGGACGAAGTCCTGCGCGATCACCTGCAGCGCGCCCGCGCTTTCCTATTCGCAGCCCGCGAGGACTTTGGCATCTTGCCGGTGGAGGCTCAAGCTTGCGGCACGCCTGTCATTGCCTTCGGCGAAGGGGGGGCCACGGAGACCGTGTCCGGGCCGGAGGCGGGCGCGCCGACCGGAGTTTTCTTCTCCGCCCAGACGGTGCCCGCCATATGCGACGCCGTGAGGGATTTCGAGCGCGGCCGCGCATCGTTTTCGATCGCCAACTGCCGCCGGAACGCGGAACGATTCTCGGTCGCGCGTTTTCAACGCGAGTTTCAGAGTTTCGTTTCCGCGGCCTGGGCAGAGCACGAGAGCACACACACGGCTCGTGCGGCCGCGTAACGACGGCTGATGACAACCCTGTTCGTCAACGGTCGCTTTCTGACGCAGCGCGTGACCGGGGTTCAGCGCTACGGCCTCGAATTGATGCGCGCCCTGGACGGGTTGATGGATGCGCCCGCACGCGTTCCACGGATCAGGCTCGTGTGTCTCGCTCCGCCGGGTGATTATTCGCCGCCCGGCTGGAAAAACATCGAACTGCGCAAGGTCGGCATCAACAGGGGGAACACCTGGGAGCAAATCGACCTGGCCTTGTTCTTGGACGGCGAGTTGTTGTTCTCGCCGGCAAACATCGGCCCCTGGCATTACCGAAATCAAATCGTAATGTTCCACGACGCGTCCGTCTTCGCGGTGCCGGAGGCCTATTCGCGCGCCTTCCGCGCAAAATATGTTTTTGTTTTTCGTCGCCTCTCTCGCACCGCGCGGGCCGTGATCACCAATTCCGATTTTTCGAGGCACGAGCTTGCCAGATATTTGCAGTTGCCGGCGGACAGAGTCAAGGTGGTCCCGCTCGGGGCAGATCACATTAAGCGCGTCGCGGCGGACTCCCGCATCCTGCACGAGCACAATCTGTTGGAGAAGCCCTATCTTCTGCTCGTAGCCTCCTTGAGCCCGCACAAGAACATCCAGCGCGTGGCTGCCGCGCTCAAGTTGATGCGATCGCAGCCGACGATCCTTGTAGCCGGCGACGCGCCCAATCGGCTGGTGTTCCGGAGCAGCGGCCCGCATGATTTGCCTGCCAACATGCGGGTCCTGGGATACGTCTCGGACGCGCAACTTCGGGCTTTGTATGAGCATGCGGTCGGCCTTATTTTTCCATCCACCTATGAGGGCTTCGGCTTGCCGATTCTGGAAGCCATGCAATGC
Source organism: Anaerolineales bacterium (assembly GCA_036507155.1). Classification (GTDB taxonomy): domain Bacteria; phylum Chloroflexota; class Anaerolineae; order Anaerolineales; family Villigracilaceae; genus DASXQN01. The sequence goes on along the minus strand of DASXQN010000111.1, from coordinate 5,146 downwards.
GGGTGCCCGGTGCTATGCGCAGATGCCGCCTCCCTGCCAGAGGTGGCCGGCGACGCAGCGCTCTTTTTCGATCCGCTCGACGCGCGCGACCTCGCCGAAAAACTGGGGACGTTTCTGGATTCACCCGGATTGCGTGATGATTTGCGACGCCGCGGGCATTTGCATTCGGCGCGTTATGCCTGGTCTCAGACAGCCGCGGAGACGTTGAAGATCTTCCTGGATGTTCTGGGGGAGTAGCGCCCGCCGGCGCGGCCGGGAACGGTTCGCCGATTGACAGGCCAGAAGGTCTTTGATACGCTGTGAACATCGCCTGCTCGCGAGGCGCGCGCTTCATCTGATCCGCACTGCCCCTGCGCAGCACGTGTGCCCGCCAGGGTATCCCAGCAACCTTCACAAAAGAGCAAGCCTATGAAAAACTTTCTGATCAATGTCACCGGCTGGTCGCGTGCCTTGCTGGAAGCGGACTACTTCCGGGAGAGCGCGTTCATCGCCACTTCGGGCCTATTGTTGTTGTCCGGCTGGGTTTGGGTCGCTCAGAGCGTGAGCCACGAGCAGATCAGCGCGCGCTATGGCTTGCTCATCTTCGCGCTGCTGGCCGCCGCGGGCTGGAGCGTCTATCGTCTGTATCGCAGCCACTATTTCCAAGCTGTCAGCGTTTTTCTGATCGCACAGTTGGTGTTCATCAGCTTGATGATGTTCCTGCTCCACGATCTGCTGGTTGGCTATCTTTTCCTGTTCACGGTCGTGATCGCAGGCTCGTTGACCGGACCGATCGGTGCCCTGCTCGCCGCCGCCCTCGCCACCGCCCTGGAATTCGGCGTTCTCAATGCATTCCCCGGGCAGATCGACAGCGCGGGTTCCCTGGTCACATTGATCGTCCTGCAATTCCTGGCGGCGCTGATCTCAGGGCAGGCAGCGCAGGGATTATTTCTCGCATTTGAGGCGGCCGAAGTCTCTGCTCGTCAGGCGCGCGAACATGCCGAGGAAGCGCGCGAACACCGCGGCGAGCTGCACCGCACGCTGCGATCACTGGACACCGCCTACGCCCAGTTGCAGCGTGTCAATGCCGAGCTGCTGGAGGCCAGGGAGATCGCAGATGCCGCGCTGAATTTTAAGAAGGAGTTCGCGGCGCAAACCAGTCACGAGCTGCGCACACCGCTCAATCTCATCGTCGGCTTCAGTGAGACCATGGCTTTCTCGCAGAATTCATATGGCGTGCGCCTGCCTCCCGCCTACCTGCGCGATGTGACAGAGATTCATCGAAACAGCCGGCACCTGTTGACGTTGATCGACGATATCCTCGATCTCTCCAAACTTGAGAGCGGTCGCATGGGACTGCGCTTTAAGCTGGTACATATTAAGGATCTGTTCGAGGAGGTTATTGAGACCATTCAGCCGCTTACACAGGCCAAGGGTCTTGCGTTGGTCCTCAACGCCCCTGAATTCCTCCCCGAGCTGTGGCTGGACCGGGCGCGCATCCACCAGGTGTTGCTCAACATTCTGTCGAATGCGGCCCGGCTTACACACCGGGGACGGATCGAACTGCAGGTGGAGCTGCGGGAAAAATCGTACGAGTTGCTGATCCGCGTCAAGGACACTGGCCCCGGGATACCCGGCGAAATGCTGGCACAGGTCTTCGAGGAGTTTCAGCAGGTCGGCGGGCCGGCCACGCCCACAGGTACGACCGGCCTGGGTCTGGCGATCAGCAAACGGATCGTCGAGCTGCACGGAGGTCGCATCTGGGCTGAGAGCGAAGAAGGACTCGGCAGCACGTTCTCGTTCGTGCTGCCCATGCACAAGCCGCTCACCTCCTCCACGCTCGATTCGGGCGCCGCGTCCTTCAAATCGCAGGTCGCCAAGCCGGCCCTGGTCCTGCTCGGTGAAGACGGCTCCGATGAGACCAAGCTTCTCCAGAGGCATCTGGACGGATACTTGTTTGCAAATGCCCCCAATTGGAAAAATGCGCAGCAGCTGGTGGAGAACGTCGGAGCGCGCGCGATCATCACCAGTGACCGGGGCCGGGATGGCTTCGATCCATCCGGTTCGGCGGTGCCTGTGATCACCTGCCCGCTGCCCAGTTCGAAAGGCACTGCGCAGGCATTGGGCATCTCCGGTTACGTCCGCAAACCGCTTACGATCCGCTCCGTACGCAGCGCGTTGAAGAAGGCGGTTCCCGAAGCAAAAAACTTATTGATCGTGGATGATGATCCCAGCGCGCTGCGATTGATCGAGCGCATGGTGCACGGCCGCAGCTCCGCATACCAGATCGCGCGCGCGTACACGGCCAGGGAAGCCATGACGCGCATCCGCGCGCAGGTTCCGGATGCAATTCTGCTTGATCTGGACATGCCCGAGGGGCAAGGGCTGGCGCTCGCGGAAAAACTGCGGGGCGGTCGCATGACCGCGCATATTCCGATCATCGCCATCAGCGGCCGGGAGATCGACGAGACGATTCCGGACCGGCCGATCACGGTTTACAGTCCGAAGGGTTTCACGCCTACCGAGATCTTGAAATATTTGCAGGCGATCCTGTCGGCGGTGCCGCCGGCAAAATTGGAGCGCGGCACCAACGTTCCACCTTCGCCAGCAAATCGTCCTGTGTGACCGGCTTCGGCAGGTAGTCGGATGCGCCGAGCGTGCTGGCGATCTCCGGTTCGTTCAGCACCGAACATATCATGACCGGCGTAGTTTGGGTTTCCGGCGCGGCTTTGAGACGCTGCAAGATTTCCCAACCGTCCTGTTCAGGCATCATCACATCCAGGATCACGAGCTTCAGATCCAATTTGCGGGCGATCGAGATGGCCTCATCCGCGGTGTGGGCTTCAAGCACACGATAGCCGCGGCCCGCCAGGTAGCGGCGGAATAGTTCGATCATGCCGGCGTTGTCATCCATGAGCAGGATCGGCAGCTCTTCCGCGCCGGGCAAGTTGACTTTGATGCGCCAGATTCCCGGCTGCGCATCGATCTCGATGTTCCCACCCAGGCTCGCCAGCAATTTTCGGCTTACATCCAGGCCAAGGCTGCCGGGTTCGTTAGGTTGGTGTGCTCCCTCCAGGATGATCCACAGCTCGACCCGTCCGGCGATCGTCTTGCCCTCGATGGTGATCTGTCCTTCCTGCAGCCGCTGCAGCGCATACGACAGCAGCCCCATCAGACCCTGACGGACCACCACCCGGTTGGCCCGCACCAGCGGCAGGTCATTCGGCAACTGATTCTTGAGCTGGACGCCATGCCCGGATGCGACAGGCACCAGCGTCGTTAGCACCCCGTTCACCAGTTCGAGCAGCACCAGATCATCTACGTGCGCCTGGCTGATCAACTGCTCGGCCTCGGTCTGCGCGGCTTCGTACGGCTCGACCGTCAGGATGGCGGCGGGGATCGATTGGCTGCTCGCATCACCGTCCAACTGTCCAGCTAATTTCTCCCAAAGCAGCGCGGTGATGGCATCCACGGCGCGGGTTTGCTCGCGCCGCAATTGGCGCACGCTGATCGCCAATTCCTCTGCCAGTTCCGGAGTGGACATCCCCTGGACATAACGGCCGTACAGCAGGGCGTACGGCCGTCGTTCTTTCGCCCGCCGGGACATGTTTCCCGGCGGATTTAGTTGTTCGATCGCCGCCAGGATCTCGGCGCGCAACAAGCGCACGCCTTGGTCCAGCGTTCGGTCCGGCGCGCTCAACAAGCCGGTGATCGAAAGCTTTTGGAGGAATGCAAAATCGTGCAGGTTTTGAAGCGCGGAGCGGATCTGATTGTCGAAGTCTGGCCGGGTGATGTTTGGCATGGCACTTAGATGGCACTCGCGTGGCCTCAAAATACTTCTTTTGGAACGCGGATTCGCCTAAACTATAACATGGAAGCGTTCCTGCCTAAATCAGCGCACCCGCAAACCGGGCCTGCTTAGCAATCGCAATTGGAGCAAGGAGGAAGCATCGAGTAAAACCTGACACACTCAAGCACTTGCGCAAATCCTTTTATGTTCTGGAAGAGAGGAGTACACTACGTTATGAAAACCTTACGCTTTTTGATCTTCGCGCTCGTGGCGATCTCGCTCGTAGCTTGCGGTACACAGCCCACTCAGGCGCCCGCTCAGGCGACGTCCGCGGCCGCGACCGAACCGGCGGCAGTGGCCGAGGAAGTCTCGCTGGTGATGGGCTCCTGGCGCGTCGACGACGCGCAGGCCTGGGGCAAGATCCTGGACGCGTTCCACGCCCAGTATCCGAACATCACCGTGACATTCGATCCCACCAACCCGCCGGACTACAACGCAACTGTTCAGACGCAGATGGAGACCGGCACCGGTCCCGATCTGCTCTTCGTGCGCTCGTTCGCAACGGGCCGCAACTGGTTCGAACAGGGTTATGTGGCGTCACTCAAGGACCTGCCGGGCCTGGCAGATGCCATTCCTGCCGCCTCCAATGCGCCGTGGGCGACCGAAGATGGTGAGCCGTTCGCTGTGCCGATCGCGGCCGTCTCGCATGGGATCTACTACAATAAAGACATCTTCGCCGCGAACGGCATCGAAGTGCCCACGACCTGGGAAGATCTGATGGCCGCCGCCGCGACACTCAAGGCCGCGGGCGTGACTCCCTTTGCGAACGGCACGAAAGACGAATGGGATATCAATGAAGTAGTCTGGATGACGATCGTCCCGAATAACGTCGGCGGCGCAGAGGGCCGGCTCGCATATCTGAACGGCGAGCGCTGCTTCAACGACGCGGATATGACGGCCTCCTTCCAGCAGATCAAAGACCTGACCCCGTACCTGCCGGACGGCTTTACCGCCACCAGCTACTATGATTCCCAACAACTGTTCATTCAGGGCCAGGCTGCCATGCTCTTCGACGGCTCCTGGAGCATCACCGCCATTCAACAGGCAGAACCGGAATTCGAGTGGGGTGTCTTCGCCGCCCCGCCCGCCGCGGGCAAGGATGAGTACATCTCGTTCCACATGGATGCCGCGATCGGCATGAATCCGGATACCAAGCACCCCGAAGCCGCACAGACTTTCCTGCAGTGGCTGGAGACGCCCGAATTCGCCGAGATGTTCGGCAACGGCGTGCCCGGTTTCTTCCCGGTCTCGAAGAACGTTCCGGCGCTGACGGATGAGGTCGCCAACACCTTCCTGTCCTTCAACAGCCAGGCCGCG
>DASXQN010000110.1:0-8323 GCA_036507155.1 Anaerolineales bacterium | reverse complement strand
CACACGGCATCAGCGGGGTATTCTTTATCCGACACCGATAATTCGCAAAAGCGATTTGACAGGCCTGGGTGGCCTGATAAATGCGTTAGGGGGCTTGATGCACCGCGATCGCAGCGCGCAATCCCGACTCGAATGCGCCCTGGATCCAGGCATGATAAAGCGAAGCATGCTCGCCCGCAAAGTGGATGCGGCCCTCGGGCTTGATGATGTCCGCATGCAGGAGAGTCTGCTGGCCGGGATCGAACAGTGCGAACGCCCCGCCTGCGAACTCATCGTCATGCCACATGTGCGAGGCACCCACCTCGAACTCGTCCACGATTTGCGGGTGGATCGCGGCCACATTCTCGAGCGCCTGCAAGATGCGCTCGTGCGGCGGGAGCGAGCCCCAGCGCTGCGCATCCTCGGACCAGGTGTAGCTTGCCAGCAGGATTCCACGCCCGGTCTCCTTGCCGTAGTCGGTGTAGTACAGGTTGCGGATTGGCAGGTCGGTGACCGTGCCGCCTCCGAAAATGCCCTCATCCGTTTCCCAGAACCGCCGGCGCGTCTGGAAGAAGATCTTGGCCGAAGCGTCGTAATGCAGTTGGCGAATTGCGCGTTGTTTCGAGCGCGAGAACGGTTTGATCACCTCTACATGCCGCAAAACCGGAAATGGCACCGTCAGGATGGCATAATCGCCGATAACCTGAAATCGGCCGGCTGGGGTTTGATAGTGGATGATCACCCCGTCTGGAGTCTGATCCAGCGCGATCATTTTCGCGCCATAGCGCAGGCGTGAACCCAGCGCCGGAATGAACGCGTGCGGTAGATGGTCTCCGCCTCCCACGATCTGGCACATGTTGGTATAGTAGTTGCCGCCGTCTTCGCGGAACAGTTCCAGGAAGGAAGAATTCATCATGGCTTCCTGGTTGTTGAGCAGGCCGAACATCTCGATCATGCTCTCAGACCAGCCGCGCAGTTCGAGAAACTCGCGCACGGAGTACTGGTCGTACTCGCCATAGATCTGCTCCCAGCCGGCGTCACCCTCCTTTTCAACCAGCTGCACGAGCGGACGGATCGTCTCCTCCCAAAACTGACCGGAGAGCTTTCCCTTCTCCAGGCCGGATGTCTCAAATCCGAGCAACTCTGGATTGGCTTGCACCTCCGCCTGGCGATGCCGAATGCCGCCGACATGGACGTACGCCTGCGCGGTACCCATCGGAAAGTCCGAGGTGGCCAGCTCGAATTTTTCGATGTATGCCATCGTCAGCTGATGCGCGCGCGGAATGCGCATGGCGCCGGCCTCGCCGTACAAGCCCGCGGCAAACGGCTGCCGCATCGTGTAGACCCGGCCTCCGACGCGCTGCTGCGCTTCCAGGATCAGCGGATCATGGCCTGCCTGCAACAATTCATAAGCGGCCGATAGTCCCGCCAGGCCGGCACCTACGATCACCACTTTCTTGCCCGGCTTGCCAACCTTGAACTTGCCGGCAATGCCACACTTTACGATGTCGACATAATCACCGATTGGATACACGGAGTTCATTTCTGCCTCCTGCACGAGTGTTGCGCTTATCTTATCCAGAACAGGTAAAAAAGACAATCGCCATTTTTACCTGGCGCGCGGCTTGACGCGTTACCGCGCGGCAAGTAGACTGTGATGATTGTGCAACCGGCTCTGAGCAAAGTGAGCAAGAATCGGGTGGGCTTCAGGGAAGTGGAACCTTAGAATGACAGCAGATCAAACAAAGGAGTCCCACATGAATGTCCCTGCCACCGATTATCACCAGCTGAACGAAGATTACTTGCGCATCGCGCAGGCTATTGAATACCTCGAACGAAATGTAGATCGGCAGCCGGAGCTGGCGGAGATCGCCGGCGCGGTAGGCCTCAGTGAATTCTACTTCCAGCGGCTCTTCACCCGCTGGGCGGGCATCAGCCCAAAGCGATTCCTGCAGTTCGTCACGAAAGAACACGCCAAGGAACTTCTCGACCAGTACGAGAATTTGTTGGACACCACGCATCAGGTGGGACTCTCCAGCCTGGGCCGCCTGCATGACCTGTTCGTGGCTACCGAGGCAGTGACGCCTGGCGAGTACAAGAACCGCGGCGACGGTCTGACCATCCGCTACGGCCTGCACGCAACTCCCTTTGGGAAGTGCCTGGTCGGGTTGACGGAACGGGGCATCTGCCATCTTGGTTTCATAGAGGATAGCGAAAGCGCCGCCATCGACGCGTTGGTATCGGAGTGGCCTGAGGCCCGCATGATCGAGGATCGGCGCGCGACTGCTCCGCTGATCGAGCCGATCTTCGATCTGAGCAAACGTGAGAACACGCCCATGCGCATCCACCTGCGCGGCACGAACTTTCAGATCAAGGTGTGGGAGGCGTTGCTGCGCATCCCGGCCGGCGGCGTGACTACATATGAGGCGATCGCTGCACAGATCGGCCAACCAACGGCCGCTCGCGCGGTCGGGAATGCGGTAGGTCATAACCCGGTCGCGGTGCTGATCCCATGTCATCGCGTTATCCGCAAGCGCGGCGGTTTCGGAAACTATCGCTACGGAGCGGTCCGCAAGCAAGCCTTGTTAGGCTGGGAAATGTCAAAATCAGAACGTCAACACGAAGTCACATGGAGCACCGAGTGAAACTCAAGATCTGGATCGCATTGCTGGCCTTGTACATCGTCTGGGGTTCGACCTATCTGGCGATCTTGTTCGCTGTCGAGACCATTCCCCCGTTCCTGCACGCGGCAATGCGGTTCCTCATCTCCGGGCTGATACTCTTCATCTGGAGGCGTGCTGCCGGCGATCCGGTTCCGACGCGGCGTCAGTGGATCTCGACGGCCATCGTCGGAGTCCTGCTCCTGGTGGGCGGCAACGGCTTCGTGGCCTTCGCCGAGCAGCGCATTCCGTCAGGCGTGGCTGCGCTGATCGTCGGGACCGTGCCGCTCTGGTTGGTCCTGATCGAGGCACTGCGTCGGGGCGGCACCCGCCCGAACTGGCAGTCGATCGCCGGCCTGTTGATCGGCTTCGGCGGCATCTTTCTCCTGATCGGACCCTCCGAGATCGTGGGCAGCTCGATTCATTTTGACCCTGTGGGAATCGCCGCGGTGGTCGCGGCAGCGTTTTTCTGGTCGCTGGGCTCGATCTTCAGTCGGAGCGCCGACCTGCCGCCGTCCACTTTGATGGCCACGGGAACGGAGATGTTGGCCGGCAGCGTGGCCTTGTTCATTCTCAGCGGATCGATCGGCGAATGGCGCGGTTTCGATCCGGCGCAGATCTCGACGAGTTCCTGGCTCGGCCTGGCATATCTGATCACGTTCGGATCGTTGATCGGCTTTGTTTCCTACGGTTGGTTGCTGAAGAACGCACCGGTTTCGCTCGTCGCGACGTATGCGTACGTAAATCCGCTGGTTGCGATCATGCTGGGCGCATGGGTTGCGCACGAGGCGCTGAATGCGCGCATCCTGGTCGCCGCGCTGATCATCATAGGATCGGTCGTCCTGACAAATACTTCCAGGCAGTCCAACGCCGGGAAAAAGGAAGAGGTCAAACCGTCGCCGGCTCCGGCGGACTGAACGAACGGATGAAAAAAACACCCCAGACGCGATTAAGTCTGGGGTGTTTGTATTTACATGACCAAGCAAGCGATGCCAGCCATGGGAGCCAGAGCGATCGGCGGCTAGACTTCGGCGAGCTGTACCTTTTCGATCATGCGGCAGAAGGAGCACAGTCCCGGCGCCGACGTGGGTTGGCCGCAGTTCGAGCACGGGTGCAAGTGCGCAAGCTCCTTCTCCCGTTCGGCAAAGAGTCCGTTCTTGCGTGCCTCCAGAAAACTCAGATAGAACGTCAATTTGGCGCCCGGCCGCGTCGTCTCGAGCTGATTGAGCAGCTCCTTGTAGTAGATCGAACTCGAGCCCTCGGCGAAAGGGCATTCCTCATAGATATAGTGAATGCCGCGCGCCAACGAGTAGGCTGTCATCTCGCGCTCGTAGAATCGGCACAGCGGCTTGACCTTGCGCGCCAGCCCCGGTGATTCAGGCAGGACGGGTCCCTGCCGCAGCAAATAATCACCGGACCAAGTAAGTGTGTTGCCGAACAGAACCGCGGCTTCATCGTCGAGGTTGTGGCCGGTGGCGAGCACGTCGTAGCCAAGGTCGCGCGCCATGCGGTTCATGACGTGCCGCTTGGCGAGTCCGCAGACAGCGCACGGTTTGCCGTGCCCGCGGTGGCTGATCTGCGCCATGACGGGAATGGGCTGGCCGTACTCCTGCTCCACATCCAGGACGTGTAATTTCAAATTGCGTCCATCGGCGAATTCCTGCGAAAGCCGGTGCGATTCGGACGAGTATCCGATGCCGCCGTCGATACCCAGCCCAATGTAAAGCCCATCCGCCTGATAACCGAGAAGCACGAGAATATCCCACAGTGCCAGCGAGTCTTTGCCGCCAGACACGGCCACGAGTATTTTCTCCTCGTGGGTGAACATGTCATATTTCTTGATGAAGCGCTCGGTCTGCTCGGGCACCCATTCGAGATAGTGTTCCTTGCAAAGCGCCAGCTTGTGCTGCCGCATATTGACCGAGGCTTTCGCGCCGCATTTTCTGCATCTCATCGCTGCATCGCTCCGAACACCAAGATCTCAAAGGAAAAACCTTTGTGACCTTAGTGCCCCTCGTGTTTAGTCATTCGGCTCAACCGCCGGAGATCACCGCGATCAACTTGATGACTTCGCCGTCCCTGAGGATCTCATCCTCCACGATCATCTCGTTGTCCCGCGTGGCGATCACGGATTCGGGCACGATGTTGCTTTTGCGAAGCGCGTCGAGCAGCGTCATACCCGATCGCACGTCGTATTCCTTCTCGCGCAAAATCAGCTTAACCATCGTGAGCCTCCTTCGGAAAAGTCATTCTACCACGAGCCAACATCGACGCCCGCCCGTGCGCTTCTGCCACGTGAAAGTTTCGACTTGCGCATTTCATGCTTGACAGCCCTCCGCCCTTGCCGTAGCATAGAACGGGGAGACAGCATGCGCATCGGGATGCTTGTGGATACCTACAAGCCGCACGTCAGTGGCATCACCAACTACATCGACCTGAGCAAACGACACCTCGAAAAAGCCGGGCATGATGTGTATGTTATTACTTTCGGACGCCGCGGTCAGGCGGATGATGAGCCGCACGTCCTGCGCAGCCCGGGTCTGCCGCTCGGCAGCACCGGCTATTATTTCGCGCTGCGCTACTCAAGCGCCATCCAGAGGATCTTGCAAACCATGGATGTGGTGCAGGTCCACCATCCATTCTTGAGTGGGAGTCTGGCGCTGCGGTATTGCCGGCCCGCCGGTATCCCGATCGTGTTTACGAACCACACCCGCTATGACCTGTACGCACGGACGTACCTGCCTTTACTCCCTGAAGCGGTCAGCCGGCGGTTTCTGAAGTCTTACATGGCCTCTTTCTGTGCGGCAGTGGACCTGGTCATCTCGCCCTCCGCAGGGATGCAGGCGGTCTTGCGCGGACTTGGCGTGACAGCCCCGATCGAGGTGGTTCCCAACGGCATCAACCTCGACCTCTTTAACGATGCCACATCGCTGCAGCGCAGTGCGATGGGCTTCGATGAAAGTGATATTTTGTTGGTGTACGCCGGCCGGGTGGCCCGGGAGAAGAACGTGGATTTTCTTCTGCGTGCATTCGCGAAGGTTGCAGCGCAGGTAAAGAATGCAAGATTATTGATCATCGGCGGCGGACAAAAGCCGATCGCCGACGAACTGAAGGCGCAGGCGGCAGAACTGGGGCTCTCGGAGCGCGTGACCTTCGTCGGTTTGATCGCCTATGACAGCCTACCAGGCTACCTCGCCATGTGCGACGTATTTGTCACGGCATCGGTCAGTGAGGTGCATCCGCTTTCGGTGATCGAGGCCATGGCCGCGGGATTACCGGTGATCGGAATTGAGTCGCCCGGCGTCGGCGATACCGTGCAGGACGGCACGACGGGCTTTCTTGCGCCAGATGACATGGCGGCATTCAGCGACAAAGTAACGCGGCTATGCCTGGACCGGGAGCTGATCGGGCGAATGGGCGACGCCGCCCGCCGGGCGTCCAGCGCCTACTCGATCGAGCGCACTACTGCGACGATGCTGGAGCATTATCAGCGACTGATCAGCGAGCCGCGACCGCAACGCCGCAGCCGACAAGGGGCCGGAGTGGTTCCGGACGTAAACTGAATCGCGAAGCGCGGAGCTGGGTCTCTGCGCGTTGAAAATCATGCCTCCAAAGCCGTCCACGCATAACAAAAAGTTAGGCCAATGGGGAGAACACTCCGCCGCTGTATATTTGGCGTCCCACGGGCATGAGCTGATCGCAACCAACGTCCGCACACCGTTCGGCGAGATCGACCTGGTCGCGCAGCTGGGTGACATAACGGTCTTTGTGGAAGTGAAGACGCGCAGCTCGAACCGATTGGGCGTACCTGAGGAATCGGTAACGCCGCGCAAGCAGCAGCACATGCTGGCCGCCGCGGAACACTACGCCGCCGAGCACGAAATCGATCACTGGCAGATCGATGTCATTGCGGTCGAGGGAAAACCCGGGACGAAACCGGTCATCACGCATTTCGAGAATGCGATAGGCTGAAATTCTCGAATGTTGTCGTTCTAAGTCAGAGTAAGAATCAGATGCCAGTCGTTACGGTCTCACCCATTGTCGTGTCGGCGATCCTCTTCGGTTTTGCAACCTTGAATGCGTTGTTCGCATATGGTTGCTATCGTCTCGTGCGAACCAATCGCGCGAAACTTCGCCAGCGAGATCTTTCAAAATACCAAAGAACGCGTGCTCGTTTCGGTGCGTTAATAATGCTTGTTCCATTCATCGGATTTAGCGCGGGATTGGTCCTGTTTGCAAATGAAGCCCTTCGGATGCTTATGCGCGCGATTTTTCCGCCTCGGTAGGCACAACTACCTAATTGGCAAATGGCAAAGCCATCGTTGATCCTCCTCGTCGGGCCGACCGGCGTCGGCAAGACAGAACTCGCCATCGAGCTGGCCGAGCGGCTGGATGGCGAGATCGTGTCCGCGGATTCGCGGCTCTTCTACCGCGGCATGGACATCGGCACCGCCAAGCCCACCGTCGCCCAGCGTGCGCGCGTGCCGCATCATTTGATCGATATCGCCAACCCGGCTGAGATCATCAGCCTGGCGGTCTTTCAAGCAAGGGCACAGGAGGCGATCGCGGATATTCATCGACGGGGCAAACTCCCCTTCCTGGTAGGCGGAACGGGCCAATACATTCGCGCGGTCACACAAGGCTGGGCGCCGCCGGAGGTAAAACCAAATCAGCAATTGCGTAACGCTTTGGAAGAGATGAAAGAGGAAAGAAGCGCGAGCTGGCTATACGCAAAGCTTAAGCAGCTCGATCCTCAGGCGGCTTCCACGATGGATGCGCGCAATCACAGGCGAACCGTCCGTGCGCTCGAGGTGATCCTCACGACCGGCCGCAAGTTCTCGGCACAACGGGCTCAGGCCGAATCACTTTACTCCCTGCTTACACTCGGGCTGACGCGGCCGCGCGCGGAATTGTACGCACGGATCGACGCGCGCATCGACGCGATGTTCGCAGCCGGACTGGTTGAGGAAGTCCGAGGTTTGCTCGCACACGGCGTCTCGCCTGAGCTGCCCTCGATGTCGGCCATCGGATACCGCGAAGCCGTCCAGCTGGCGACCGGCGAATCGACCGCCGACCAGGCCAAGGCGGAGATGCGACGCGCCACGCGTGTCTTCGTCCGGCGCCAGGCCAACTGGTTCAAACCGTCCGATCCGCAGATTGCCTGGTTCGACGCAGATCTCCGCGCGGCACAGCACATGGAATCGTACGTGCGGGCATGGCTGGCAGCGAATTGACTTCGATATTCATCGCAGATATACTACTCTCATCATCCGAGAAGGAGCCGACATGAGCGATCAACCCTGGCTGGCGCATTACGACAAGGGTGTGCCGCACACGATCGAATATCCAAAAGCGCCGCTGTTTTATTTCCTGGACGAGTCGGCGCGCAAGTACCCGGACCGCGCCTGCACGATCTTCAAGGGCGCGGTCATTACGTTTAGAGAGATGAATGAGCTATCGGACCACGTGGCGGCCGCGCTGGTTGACATGGGGGTCAAGAAGGGCGATCGCGTTGGGATCTTTATGCCCAATACGCCGCAGTTCGTGATGGCCTATTACGGCATCCTCAAGGCCGGTGGAGTGGTGGTGGCGACGAATCCACTGTACACCGCCCCCGAGATCGAACATCAAGCCAGTGACGCGGGCATCGAGATCATGTTCGTGATGACCAACTTCTACAGCAC
>DASXQN010000109.1:0-1560 GCA_036507155.1 Anaerolineales bacterium | reverse complement strand
CAGCGGGAAGACGTACGGGAACACGCGGCCGTCGCTCGCGTCGGTGCGCCCGTAACCGATCGAGAGCATCGGTATCTTGTCGACGGCGACCTTCTCGATCAGCGAGTAGGTGATCCCCGTCGACAGCGGATGGATCACCGTTGCGCCGGTCGGGCCCTTCTTCTTTTCACGCTCGTAGCATTCGACGCCGCGAGCGTTGTTGTACTCGGTCTCGCATTTCTCGTAGGTCAGTTTGACCCCGCCGACGCCGCCGTCACGGGCATTGAGCATGTTGATGTAATCGATGAAGCCGCCGAAGATACCGGAGCCGCCGGGGGCGTATGGGCCGACCCAGTACCCGTTCATCGGAATGAACTGCTCGTTCTGAGCGGAAGCCGTGGTCACAACACCGGCCAGCGCCAAGCCCAACAGGGCTGCCTTGACTGCCTTCATAGCCATACCTCCTAGGAAACGTCCTCTTACGAAGCGAAGCGGACCAAGCATTTGCCACAACCGCTCGGTTGTCAATAATGGACCAGGTCTTTGGCCAACACCGTCATCCCCGCGACAATTCCGTCTTTATTGCAATGCATCATCAATGGGGGAACGGCCACAGCCGGAGCTTTTCCTTGCCGATCTGCCACAGCCGCGCGAGGCCATGTGGCTCGACTATCAGGAAGAAAATGATCAGGCTGCCGAAGACGATGAGCTCGAGGTTCGACATCAGCCCCGGCGGCAGCTGCACGCCCAGCGCCAGCTCGAGCGGATGCGCGATCGTGTTCAGGAATATCGGCAGCAGCACGATGAAGGCGGCACCCAGGAATGACCCCAGGATGCTGCCCGCGCCGCCGATGATCACCATGAACAGCACCCGGAACGACAAATCGAGGTTGAAGCCCTCGGGCTCGACGGTGCCGAGGTAGGCGAAGGCGTACAGAGCGCCGGCGATGCCGCAGTAGAACGAGCTGATCGCGAATGCCAGCAGCTTGGTGTAAAGGATCCTGATGCCGATCACTTCGGCGGCCACGTCCATGTCGCGCACCGCCATCCAGGCGCGGCCGATCGAGCTTCGCGTCATGTTCTTCGCCGCCAACGCCAACACCGCAACGATCGACAGGACCAGCATGTACTTCGCGACCGGCGAATCGAACGAGTAGCCCAGGATCGTCATTTTCTGCGCATTGATGACGCCCGACGTGCTGTGGTTCGAGAACCAGCCGAACTTGGTCAGCGCCCAGACCACGAAAAATTGTGCGGCCAGCGTGGCCACCGCAAGATAGAAGCCCTTGATGCGCAGGCTGGGCAATCCGAACACGATCCCTACCAGCGCCGCGCAGACGCCGGCCAGCACGAACGCGACCAGCAGCGGAATGCCCGGCACACGGAGCATGAAGTTGTACGCTGCAAACGCGCCGACGGCCATGAACGCCGCGGTTCCGAGCGAGAGCTGTCCGGCGTATCCGGTCAAGAGATTCAAGCCCAGCGTCGCCAGCGCGAATATCAGCAGCGGCACCACCAGGAACGCGAAGGCGAGCAGGATCGCGACCGCGATCCGATCCTGGCGGATCGGAAAGATCTGCT
>DASXQN010000108.1:0-1521 GCA_036507155.1 Anaerolineales bacterium | reverse complement strand
GCTCTTCTGCATCAGGCAGATGACGCAGGTCAGCCATAAATTTCAAGAAATCAAACGCGGTCATATCGTCGTAAAGCGGAACCGTCTCAGGAAGATATCCGACGCGGCGCCGCACCTCGAGCGATTCCGATACCACGTCATATCCCGCCACAATGGCTTCGCCATCCGTCGGAGGCATGTAACCGGTGAGGATGCGCATGGTGGTCGTCTTCCCTGCGCCGTTCGGGCCGAGGAAGCCCACGATCTCGCCCTGCTGCGCCTCGAAGTTGAGGCGGTCCACGGCGCGCCGTGCTCCGTAGTCTTTCGTAAGACCACTTACTCGAATCATTGGCACTCCTTGATGGATCAGATGTACTTACGCAATAATCGGCACCGCAGCCGGATGGTGCAGTGCCGAATTGGTTCCGCAAAATAATATACAATAGTGAGGATAGGCAAGTCAAGCGGCTTGTCAAACTCTAATCAAACGCTAATCTCATCTCGCGTTCAATACAATGATTCTCGCGATCGAGGCGCCATGACAGAATTGCTTTATCACACGGACAGCTACTTGAAGGATTTCGATGCGATCATCACGTCGGTCCATCTGGAGCAGCGCGCGCTAGTTCTCGATCGGACCGCGTTTTATCCGGGCGGAGGCGGTCAGCCAGCCGACGCCGGAGTCCTGGAGGTGAATGGGACGGCCTTCACGCTTCAAAAGGTCGGGAAGCAGGGCGACGACGTCTTGCATTTCCTGGCCGGGACGGGACCGATCCCGGACGTCGGGGCCGCGGCGCGCGGGACCCTGGACTGGGCGCGGCGACATCAACTGATGCGCACGCATACCGCGTTGCACGTCCTGTGCGGTGTGGTGTTCAGGGATTACGGCGCACACGTCACCGGCGGCGATATGGAACCGCTGCACGGCCGCATGGACTTTGAGTTCGAAACGATGCGCGGCGAGCTCGTGAGAGAGATCGAAGCCGCGGTCAACGCGGAGATCGCGCTGGGCCGCGAGGTCCGGGTCAAGATCCTGCCGCGCGCGGAGGCGTTCCAGATTCCGGACCTCATCCGCACGAAGATCAATCTGCTGCCGGATGGCATCCCGCTGGTGCGTACAGTAGAGCTCGTGGGCCTTGACCTGCAGGCCGATGGCGGCACACATGTGAAAAATACGGCGGAGGTCGGCCGCGTGAAGGTCCTGGACTACAAGAGCAAAGGCGCCATCAACAAGCGGATCTATATTGAGATCCAGGATTGAGGCAGGGCCGGATTGCCTCTATAATGGGGCCAACCCATATGCAAAGGAGAATTGCCATGAGAAATCTGAGGTTACCGGTCCTGTTGGGCTTGATCGCTTTGCTGGCCGCGATGCTGGCTTGCGGCGGAAGTATCAGCACCGCCAATATCGGCAACGTCTGGCTGGCAACCGACATCGACGGCGTCAACCGCACGACTGTCTTCGCGCCGAGCGATGACTTCTATGCCTTTGCCGAACTCCACAACGCACCGGACGACACGCAGCTTAAAGGTGTCTGGACC
>DASXQN010000107.1:0-4713 GCA_036507155.1 Anaerolineales bacterium | reverse complement strand
GTTCGGCGAAAAACAACCTGATGGCACGCTGATCTTTCACTTCGATATCCCCCGTGAGGCGCCGACCGTGCGTGGATTGGCGGCCATCCTGGCCAACGGCCTCAACGGCTCAAAGCCCGAGGAGATCTTGTCGGTGCCGGCTGATTTTTATCTGCCCATGAAATTGGAGGAAGCCATCAGTCAACAGCGCCTCCGAGGGTTTGTCGGCGTGCTGGCGCACATGAAACAGGCCGCGCTTAAGGCGCTGGAGTAAATAAATGGAGCTCCTGGTTTTCACCAGGAGCTTTTGATTATCTGCCTTCCTCCCAACCGCTCTCTTCCACCGCCATGAAGATGTCCGTGACGGAGATCAGCCCCACCAGCGTGCCGTTCTTGTCGGCGACCGGCAGATGGTGGATGCGATGCTCCTGCATCAACTGGGAGCACTCTTTCAAGGTCCATTCCGGCTTCGCCATGATCACGGGGCCGGACATGATCTCGCGCACACGCGTCTCGGCCGGATTCCGGTCGCCGCCGACGATCTTATCGCGCACATCGGTGGTCGTCAGGATCCCATAGGCCGGATTGCTTTCCGTCACGGCCACGACGACGCTGTGAATGCTCCGGCGCCGCATGAGCGTCATCGCATATGAAACGCTCGAGTCTGGATCAACCACGACGACCGGCTTGCTCATCCAATCACGCACAGTGTGAGGCATGGGGATTCTCCTTGCTACGTAATGTCATTGCGAGCGAAGCGATCGCGAAGCATCCTGTAAGGAAGCAATCTCCGCCTGCGAGGCGCATTCCTAATGTGTTGCGTTGCTTCTCTGCAGGAGATTGCTTCCCGCAGGCTCGCAATGACATAGATTATCGTACATTCAACTGCACCGAATCAAGCGCCAATACCGCTCCATCGGCCGCGCTGAAGTCCGCAATAATCAGCAATACCGGGCCGGGAGGCACGCCGTCCAAGTCGAGGATCACATCAAACGTCCCGGGCCCGCCAGGGTCGGCCGCCAGTACCGAGATCGGACCGCTGGCCAGCTCCGCCCCGTCCCGGTTATGGATGCTGTAGCCAAGCGTATTCTCGAACGGCGCGATAGTCACGCTGCCTTGCAACTGCAGCGAGCCTGTCACGTCCGCGCTCTCCAACGGGGTATTGATGGTGATGGCGCGCTCCGTGCCATCCGGAGTTTGCGAGGTCGCCCCTACCAATGTGAGCTGAGCGCCGACGAGTCGGAACACGCGCGTCACCGGCATGGCCGGACAGCAGCCCGGGTCATTGGGCCCGTGTACCACCGCGGCCAGAAAGATCTCGCCATCCTCGACGCTCAATGCGCTGATCGCCGGCCGGTCGTCGATCGTATACGAGGCGGCATGCTTGGGCTGGCCGTTTTCATTGAGCACCGCCGCCACCGACACGAACACGCCGGTGCCGCCATAATTCTCCGCGAGAAGTACGGCCGCATCCTGCGCGCCGTCTTCATTCAAATCGCCAAACACCACTTGCTGACCCGGATCGATGGCCACGATGTGAACCGAAACAAAATCGGCCGCGGCCGGGTCGGTGCCATGGTTGTACGCGCCGTCGGTCAATTTATCGACGTGCGCCTCTCCACTGAATGTCGTGACGGTGTATTCGGCGTTGAGAACCTGCGCAACGGTTAACGGCGGCGCGCTGGACGTCGGCGATGCTGGCGCAGTCACTGTCGGTGTCTCAAGTCCGAGGCTCGGGAGGCCGGAACAGGCCAACATGACGAGCGCAATCGTCAGCGCGGGCGGGATCGATTCTCGCAGGTCCATCCAGGCTCCTAGGGGAACAACGAGGTCCAGGTCGCGCCCCCGTCGGCGGTCCTGTACAGACCATAGCGACTGGTGCTGTCGTACGTGATGACCCAGCCGTCCGCCAGACGGACAAAGTCCATGCGCGCGAACGTATCGCCGAACACGACATCCGGCGCGACCGTTGTCCAGGTTTGGGCCGCGTCGCGCGTGACGTAGAATTGGTCGCCGTTCCAGACAAGGCCCTCCTGCGCGGAGACGAAATCCGCGCTGCCGCCATTCGGGATCAGCAGCGGCGTGAGGGACCAGGTGTCGCCGCCATCGCTCGAAACGTACACGGCCAGATGGTATTCGTTGCCGGTGATGCGCAGGGTGAGGAAGGCATGCTGCGCATCGACGAATTGCAGATCCTCGAATGCCAGCTCCGAGTCCTGCACGCCGGGAGGCAGACTCAAATCCACTACCTGCCAGGAATGGCCCGCGTCATCGCTGCGATAAAGGTAGACAGTGCCGGGCGCATACACCACTCCGCCGATCCAGGCTGTTTGCATATTAAGAGGAAACAAGCCAAATTTCAAGCCGCCCAGCGGCAGGCTGTCTCGCGCGCCTTCGACGGTCGGATCGTTTATGTATTTTCGATCCCACGTGCTGCCGCCATCCTTCGTCTGAAATACGGACACCGCGTTGGATCCGGCCGCCACGCCCCGGTCCGCCAGCATCCAGCCGCTGGTGGCATCCAGAAAGGTCAGATGACCGCTGCCAAAGGGTACCGCACTCTTGCTCCAATGCAGACCGCCGTCCTCCGTGCGATACTGCAGGCCGGCCGTGCGAAAGTCTCCCGGATCGGCCACGATGATCCAGGCGTGCTGTGCATCGAGAAAGGCCTCGCTGACACTGTAACCGACCTGGGTCAGGCCGGGCGGCGTGAGGTTGTACCAGGTTACGCCGCCGTCGTTCGTGCGCACCACGGCCGTCTCGGCGAGTCCCCAGCCGTTCACGGCATCCAGCATGTGGATCGCAGTTAATTGGGGGGCGTCGATCAGCGGTGCATCGATCTGCGCAGGGACGACGGACTCAGGCATCGACGTCGCAGGCAGATTCGTTGATCGCACCGCAGACGTGGTCGGCATATTGCACGCGGCGGTAAGTGAAAGAAGAAGGAGGAAAGATACGATCCGTTTCATGCTGCTCCAATCATGCTGGACCGTGGGCGGTTGACGGTTGACCGTTGACGGCAGCCGACTAATGAACGTGCCATGTTTCAACTTGCAAACTCCACGATCGTCGCTTCGCCTTGACCGACTCCAACGCACAAGGTCGCCAACCCATGACGGACATTGCCGCGGCGCTTCATTTCATACAGCAACGTGGTCAGGATGCGCGCGCCCGAGCAGCCCAGTGGATGCCCCAGCGCGATGGCGCCGCCGTTGACGTTGACGATCTGCTCGTCCAATCCCAGTTCTTCGATCACGGCCAGGGATTGCACGGCAAAGGCCTCATTAAGTTCAACGAGGCCGATGTCGTTTAGTTCCAGTCTTGCCCGCTCGAGAGCCTTCCGGGTAGCCGGGATGGGACCGTATCCCATGACGCGCGGCTCGACGCCCGCCGCAGCCGAGGCCACGATCCGCGCCAGCGGCTTATACCCAAGCTGTTTCGCCCTCGCCTGGCTCATCAATAGGAGGGCCGCCGCGCCGTCGTTTAATCCAGACGAATTACCCGCCGTGACGGTTCCCCCTTCGCTTCGAAAAGCCGGCTTCAGTTTGGCGAGCGATTCAAGGGTGGTGTCGCGCCGGGGACGCTCATCGGTGGTCACCAAGACGGGCGCGCCTTTTCGCTGCTCGATCGGCACAGGTACGATCTCCTCGGCAAACTTGCCGGAGTCGATCGCTGCCAGGGCGCGTTGATGCGACCGCAGCGCGAACGCGTCCTGCTGCTCGCGCGTGATGTGCGGACGTTCGGCGGCGATGTTCTCCGCCGTCTCGCCCATCGACTCGGTGCCGTACGTTTCCTTCATCTTCGCATTCGGATAGCGCCAGCCGAGGGCTGTATCCCAGGCCGTGAGATTTCCAAATGAGTATGCCGCGTCTGCTTTGGGGAGCGAGTACGGCGCGCGGCTCATGGACTCCACGCCACCCGCGATGAACACCTGTCCCTCGCCCGCGCGGATGGCCCGCGCCGCGGCATTGACCGCGTTCAGCCCGGACGCACACAGCCGGTTGACCGTCACGCCCGCCACGCTCACGGGCAGTCCCGCCAGCAGCGCGGCCATGCGCGCTACGTCCCGGTTGTCCTCGCCCGCCTGGTTGGCGCAGCCCAGATAAACTTCCTCCACCAGGCTTGGATCCAATTTGTTTCGCTCGATAATGGCTTTGATCACGTGCGCGGCGAGATCGTCCGGGCGCACGCCGGCCAACGAGCCCCCCAACGCACCGATCGGCGTTCGAATCGCATCGACGATAACGGCTTCGGTCATGATATTCTCCGCTGTTCCTCACATAAACAATTCGATTCTACCACCTGCCCCATTGCGTGCTTTCGGGCCCGTCCGGACCGACCGGGACCAATTTGAGTTAAACTGGTAGAAACTTTTCCGCATGGATTCATCAGAGGAGCAACCTTGTGAGCAAAAGACTGAATATCTCGTCCGGCGTAAAATGGGAGGACATCATCGGCTACTCGCGTGCCGTCCGGATCGGAAACGTGGTGGAGGTCTCCGGCACGACCGCTGTGGACGAGGATGGAAACCTGGTCGGGTCGGATGACGCGTACGAGCAAGCGAAGTTCGTCCTCGGCAAGATAGAAAAGGCGTTGATTTCCGCAGGCGCCACGCTGCAGGACGTCGTCCGCACCCGGATGTTCGTCACCGATATTGACTTCTGGGAGGAGGTTGGTAGAGCACACGGCGAGGTCTTCAAGACAATCAAGCCGGCTTCGACGCTGGTGGAGGTC
>DASXQN010000106.1:0-4072 GCA_036507155.1 Anaerolineales bacterium | reverse complement strand
ACGAAGCAATCCCCAACTTTAGGGGGGATTGCTTCGTCGCTTCGCTGCTCGCAATGACATATGGTTTTGTGATTTAAGCGGCCCCGCATGGATTCGATCAACATCTCCAAAACCACCCTGCGACGTTTAACCTCGGCCTCCGGCTCTCTCACATGAAAATAAAAATCCCCGGGACTTCTCCCGGGGAATTTTTGTCAGATCGGCGGTCAGTTAGCTGATCACAACGACGTTGCTGGCCTGGGGACCTTTGGGGCCTTGTTCCACGGAGAACTCGACCTTCTGGCCCTCTTCCAGGTTGCGGTAGCCGTCACCCTGCAGAGCAGAGGAGTGGACGAAGACCTCCGCGCCGCCTTCGCGAGCGAGGAAGCCGTAGCCCTTGCTGCCGTTGAACCACTTGACCGTGCCTTGAATACGTTCCGACATTTTGTTTGCCTCCTTATGGCAAATAGAGAATTGTGGAGGGTACTCATTTGTTGCGTCGGAACCGCCTCAAGGCGTAAACAAAACGACTCACGGATACGTACCCATGAGTCGACTTCGTTTTCCTTCCAAATCGCGAACTTCTTGGTATCCTTCAGGCCTTAAGATAACATGAGAGCAAAAAAATGTCAATGGGTCCCGGGGCGGGGAAATCGGCTCGTGCGGCATGAATCCGTGCTACCATCGTTTAGCTCAGCAAGGCCTTATGAATCTCACCTGGCAAGCCGAAGAATACCTGCGTGTCTCACGCATGCTGACCAAGATCGCCTGGGCCAATGAGCGCCGCAGCGAAGTGGTGGAAAAGAAACTCGCCTTCGGGGCGCATCCCCAGCAATTTTTGGTCCTGCATTACCGACGGCCGCCCGTTTCGCCCGATCCACCGCTGATCTTCTTCCTGCACGGCGGTGGTTGGGGACACGGCAATCCGTCGATGTTCCGCTTCATCGGCCGCTTCTTTGCCGAAGCCGGCTACCCGGTCATCCTGGGCGGGTACCGGCTGGCGCCCCACGACAAATTCCCCCACCAATTGGACGACGCCTACGACGGTCTGAAGGCCGGCCTGCGCCTGGCCGCCGCGCGCGGACTGAGGACTGATTCCGTTATTCTGGCGGGTCAGTCCGCCGGGGCGCAGCTCGCCAGCCTGATGCTGCTCGATCGGGACCGCCTGCAGGCCCACGGCTTTACGCAGGACTCGTTCGCCGGGCTCTTGCTCGTCAGCGGACTGCTCAACTTCGCGTACTGCCAGACGGAGAAGGACCGGCAGATGCTGCATAACTATCTAGGCGACCCAGCCCACTGGCCCAACGCCGACCCAATCCGCTTCGTGCGCGGCGACGAACGCGTGCCCGCCCTGTGCATCCACGGCGAACGCGACATCCTTGTCGATAGCGCCAACTCCACCTCGTTCATCAGCAAGCTCAATCACAACGGGGAGATCTACCTGGTCCCCGACGCATACCACACGGACGTGACCTCGATGTTTCTCGATCATCTCCCGGCCACGCAGATCATGCTGCAATGGCTGGCTAGGGTGGTAGCAGAAGCGCTTAACCACGAAGCGCCTACATTACATAGCTAACAAATGGCCCCCGAAATTCGGGGGCCATTCCGATTATGCTTTCTCCAGCGCAAACCTGTGTTTGCCGATACGGTAGTTGCCATTGTGGATCATGACCTTGTCGACCAGATGTTCCGGCACGTCCACGAACGTGTGATTGTCCTCGATGCGGATCTTGCCGATGGTGGAACCGGGGATCTCTGCCTGGTATGCGATGGTCCCGACCACGTCGTTCGGGCGCACGCCCTGCAGCTTGCCTTTACCCATTTTCAGGCGGATCATGCCATCTTCGTGCGAGCGCCGGCCGGCGGTGTCACGATGCGCGCTTCTTTTGCCGTGTGAGGCGTCCCGCGCAGGGTAGCGCTCGCGCGTCTCTTTGACCTCGGCCACGTTCGCCACGGGGCGTTGTTTCTCACCGGCGCGCGCCAGCTTGAGCGCGGCGGCCGCCACCTCGATCACATCGTGTCCCTCGGAGACCAGCTTCTCGACCATTTCGCGCTCGCGCTGGTAGCGGCCGCGCCCAAGCCAGACCCGCATCTGCTCTACCACCTGGGTCTCGCGGCGGACCGAGATCTCGTCGGCGGTGGGCAGCGCCCCGCGCGTCAACGGTTGTTTCGTAAAGGCTTCGATCTCGCGCAGACGGCGCTTCTCGCGCGGCGCAAACAACGAGATGGCGATGCCGGTCTTGCCGGCGCGGCCGGTGCGCCCGATACGGTGCACGTACACTTCCGCGTCGTCCGGCAGGTGATAGTTGAAGACGTGCGAGATGTCGTCGATGTCCAGGCCGCGCGCGGCGACGTCAGTAGCCACCAGCACTTTGATCTGGTTGAGGCGGAAGCGGCCCAGGATGCGCTCGCGGGCGTTTTGTTCGAGGTCGCCATTGAGCGCCTCGGCGGGGAAGCCGCGCAGGCTCAGCTCGCTGGCCAGGCGCCCGGTCTCGGCGCGCGTGCGGACGAAGATCAGCGCACTGGTCGGGTTCTCCACTTCGAAGAGGTTGGTCAGCGCGGCCAGCTTATCCGACTCGTTGACCAGGTAGTAGCGCTGCTCCGTCGCCAGGACCGTCATGGTGGTTCGTTTAACGGTGACAGCCTGAGGCTGGCGCATGAACCGGTCTGCCAGGGCGCGGATGCGCGGGGGCAGGGTCGCGCTGAAGAGCGCGGTCTGACGGTCCAGCGGTGTGGCGTTCAGAATGGATTCGACGTCCTCGATGAAGCCCATATTGAGCATCTCATCGGCTTCGTCCAGTACGACCGTGCGGACCTCGCTCAAGTCGAGCACCTTGCGCTCGAGCAAGTCGAGCAGACGGCCCGGGGTGCCGACCACCACGTCCACGCCGCGGCGCAACTGCGTGATCTGCGGACCGTACGGCTGGCCGCCGTAGACGGGCAGCACGTTGACTTTGAGGCCGCGGCCGAAAGTCGTAATGGCGGCCGCCACCTGCAGAGCCAGCTCGCGCGTGGGCGCGAGGACGAGGGCCTGCGGCTTGCGGTTCGGTTTGAAGTTTTGCAGGATGGGGAGTGCGAACGCGGCGGTCTTGCCGGTGCCGGTCTGGGCCTGGCCGATCACGTCCGCGCCGGTGAGCATGACCGGGATCAGGGCGGCCTGGATGGCGGTCGGCTCGGTGTAGCCGAGCGTCGTGACTGCCTGCACCAGTTCAGGGCGCAGGTTTAGAGAAGAGAATTCGGTTGTCATCAGATTCCTTTTTTCTACATGTCATTGCGAGGAGCCTGAGGTCGAGGCCATCGGCCGAGACCGGGGCGACGTGGCAATCTCCTCATTTGCGATGAGATTGCCACGCCTCTTGCGCTTCGACAGGCTCAGCGCGGCGAGGCTCGCAATGACATATGCGATGAAATGTTCTGATGACTCCGCGGAAGTTCTTGCCAACCCAGACTCGTCTTTTCAGATCCGTCCGCCCAACAAAAAAGCCCGACCTGCTTGCGTCGGGCCATGATCCGGAATGATCAAAACAATTTCCCAAAGCGTGCGCTCTTTTTCAAGTCCTTCAGAGCGACCGGAGTATAACACAACTTCCAGGGAATCGGGCAGGCGGAACCCGCTGCGGCAGTTTGTGTGGTTAAATTCAATGCATGGCCTCCACCGCGCCGGCTCGTACACGTTTGGGGTTTATCGCCGCCCTGCGCGGGTACGCTGCCCTGTATGTGTTCCTGTTCCACCTGGTCTATTACCCCGGCCTGCCGCTCCCGGTATGGACCGGCAACTTCATCCGCGCCGGCGGCACCGGCGTGACGCTGTTCTTCATGATCAGCGCGTTCACGCTGTCGCTGAGCATGCGCGGGCATATCGACCAGCCCGGGGCATTCAAGAGTTTCTACATCCGGCGCTACTTCCGCATCGCGCCGCTGTTCTATACCTGGCTGGCCGCCACGTGGGTGATCGGCCTGCTCGGGCACGATTGGAACTATTCATGGAAAGACGTGCTGCTCAACGTTTTCTTCGGTTTCAACTTCGTCCCCGGCAAGGACGAAGGCATCGTGTGGATCAGCTGGACGCTGGGCGTGGAGATGGCCTTCT
>DASXQN010000105.1:0-6268 GCA_036507155.1 Anaerolineales bacterium | reverse complement strand
GGCGAGTCATGACTCGCCCCTACGGCCGCGGCCGCGGCGCGCGCCAACGCCACGCCGGCGCGGTTGATCTCCGCGGTCTGCTCCTCGAGTCCATGCTTGCCGAGCTTGAAGCGGTTCGCGCCGAAGGTGTTGGTGAGGATCAGCTGCGCGCCCGCCTCGATATACTCGCGATGGACGTCGGACACTACGTCCGGGTTGGTGAGGTTGAGTTCATCGAAACACTTTTCGAAGCCCACGCCGCGCGCGTGCAGCATCGTGCCCATGGCGCCGTCGGCCAGCAGGACTTCATCGGATAGTCGTTCCAAAAGATTCATCGTTGCTCCATCATGGTTGCTTGATCACCGTCATGATCGCATCCTGGCGCGCGATAGTGTAAACCACGCGGGCCTCAGGATACGAGCTCTGATCCAGGTTGTACCGGCTGAGCGCCACCACGTAATCGTAGTGGTCGCTGCGCTCGAGCTCATAGGTCGAGAAGATCCGCAGGTCGCGGCGCGCGTACAACTGCAGCAGATGCGCGGGACCCTCGACCCAGATGTTCGCATGTTCGGGCGCGGTCTCGTTCAAATATGCCGCGGCCTCGCGATAGGACGTGCCCCAGTAGTCCAGCTCGAAGCGGCGGAACGCGCCGCGCTCGCCGCCGATGAACCGGTTGTAGTAGATGTATTCGTACGGATGCAGCCGGATCCCATCCACAACACCCGGCAGAATCAACAGAGCGATCAGCGCGGCTTGCAGGACCGGCTTCTTGATCTGCTCGAAAACGACGCCTGCCAGGAGGAACACCGGCGGCAGGATGAAAAACACCTGGCGAAAATTATCATAGAGCGGCGAGCGCAGTCCGATCAAGCCGAGCAGCGGGAGCACGAACCAGATCGTCGTCAGCACCAGCAGCTGATGACTCTCCCGCCGCGCCCGCACCGCGCCCAGAACTGTCAGCGCCAGACCAGCCAGGAAGAGAGCCCAGACTGGTTCCGTTAATTGGATCCCTAGTAGCACTGGCAAATACGTGCGCGGGATGTCGGTCGAGCTATAGAGTACGCCATCGAATAGTACCTGTCCGCGCCACGGATACCTGGCCATCACGACCGCGCTCTCGACAAAACGGCCGAGCGGATCTGGCCAGAGATACGGCCACGTCGCGTACATAGCAATAAACGCCAAGAAGGCATACAGCACCAGTACCGGCGGCGCTGTTCCGCCGCGTCTGCGCAATGCATACAAGACCACGAGCAGTCCCGCCAGCGGACCGAGCAGCCGCATGCACGCCGTGATGCCCAGCAGGATCGCGGCGGGGGCGATCCTGGCGAGCAGCCGCAAGGCGTACTGAAACCTGGTGTAGTACAGCCAACCAACAAATGCCGTGGTCAGCCAGAATAGCAATGCGCGCGTCCACAGAAAGAGCGTGAAGTATTTGCGATCATAGACCGCGGGATCCGCAGTGCGGATGTCGGAGGCGAGGCGCGCCAGAAAGTTTGGCTCGCCTGCGGCCGCGGCACGTACCGCGCTCTCGATCCAGCTGTGGATGACGGCGGTCCCGCCGAAGAATATGAAGAGGAACGCCAGCCACAGCGATGTGGCCAGGAGCAGTTGTCGTCGCGTTGCCGGTGATAAGGCAGCGCCGGAGACCGGCTCAACGGAGTCCACCATCTGGAGGCCATACACCAAACTCAACATGAAAAAGGACAGGAACGGGATGTCCTTGGGGCTGATGAACGCGTGGCCCCAGAAAAGCGGCTGCGTCGCGAACAGCAGCGTCGCGCCGAGCGCCCCACCCCGGCTCAACCAGCGGCCGGCCAGCCGATGAAAAGCCCAAATGCCGGCCAGGAAGGTGACGAAATAGATCAGATGACGCAGGTCGGATTCGATCCACGGCAGTATCCAGCCCAGGGCGCGCGCGCTGAGGCTGACGAACATCACGTAGGCGGGACCGTAGTTATCGTAGGTATCGCCCGTGATCGGGACCTCGCCGGTCCGCGGCCAGGTGCTGTAGGCGCTCAACGCGGAATCGGCGTACTTGTAGAACTTGAGCTCGTCCCAGGATTCGCCGTACTGGCGCGTGAGCAGCAAGCCTGCCAGCAGGCCGAAAGCAATGAACAGGGAACGCGCTCTAGCATTCATGGCTTTACTTGGAGCTCGCTCCCCTGGCAAGCTTCACCGCGGACAATCTCGCACCCTGGCGCTCCACCGTGATGACGACCGGTGCGTCCGGATAGAACTCATCGGCCTTCCAGCGTGAAGGGATCACCGCGTAATCGTATTCGCCGTTGAGGTCGAAGCTGGCCTGGTTGATCTTCTCGAGCACGAGGTCCGGCCGCGCGTAGACCTGGAAAGTATCCGCCGCGCCGATGAAGATGATGCGCGCATCGGGAGCGGCGATCTGATTGAGCTGCAAGGCCAGCTCGCGATAGGACGTGCGCCAGTAGTCCATTTCGAAACGGTCGAATGCGCCGCGCGCGCCGCCCACGAATGAATTGTAGTAGACATATTGATAAGGATGCATCCGAACCCCGGCATAGATCCCGGGAAGGGCCAGGGCCGCGATCAAGGCCACTCGGGCGGCCGGCAGCTTCAAGACGCGCCAGAGCGCTTCGAACGTCAAGCCCGCGAGCACGAACATGGCAGGTAATAGAAAGAGCACCTGTCGAAAATTATCGTAGAGCGGCGAGCGGAAGACGATCAGCGCTGCCAGTGGGAGGACGAGTCCGAGCGCGAGATAGAGCAGCAGATCGATCCTTAGCGATTCTTGGAAGAGTCGCCAAACCAGGATCCCCAGCGCCGGATAGAAGAGCAGCAGGAACGGCTCCGTGAGTTGGATGTTGAGCAGCACGGGTAGATAGGTCCATGGCAGCGTATCGACGCGATAGAACTGGCCGTCGAAGAGCACACGTCCATCCCACGGAAAGTTCGTCATCAGGCTCAGGCTCTGGAAGAAGTGCGATACCGGCGCGTTCCACAGGAACGGCCAACTCAGATAGGTCACGAGCGCGGCCCAGGCGAGATAGGCGATCGTGACCGAGATGGATCGCTCTCTGGCCGTGATTACAAGATAGAGGATCACGCTCAAACCCGCCAGCGGTCCCAGCGCGCGCACCGAGATGGCGAATCCCAGAGCCGCGCCCGCCAACACCACAGGCCAGGAAGACAGCGCCTGCCGCGTCTCGCGGAGGAGATTTTTGAGAGAATCTCCGTTCAAGGTTGGAAGACGTGCAGCGCGCGGCATCGCTTTGCGGGTGAGCAGCCAGTAATCAACAAGCAGCGCAGCCAGGCCGACGAAAATCGCGCCGTAAAAGACCCGCAAAAAGATGATCTGTGCTTTCCTTACGTAGTCATCCAGCGGGACGGTCGAGCCCCGCGCCGCCAGACCGCCGAACAGCGTTCCCGCCCAGGAGGTCGGTTCGGATTCGAAAAAGAACCTTACGATCTCGCGGAACGCGGCGAGCCACTGATCCTGCAAGACGATCACGACGAAGATCAGCGCGACTTCGATCCAGAACAGCCTGACGAAGTTGCGCAGCCGGCGAGGGTCCGTGTTGCCTTCCCTCAGGGCTGTCCACGGATTCTTCAATGCAACGGCCAGAGTCGAAGATGTCGAGAAACGGTCAACCATCTTGAATCCGGCGAGCACGCTCAACGTGAAGAACAGCATGAACGGGACGTCCTTGGGGTTGATGAAGGCATGTCCCCACAGCAGCGGCTGAGTGATGAACAAGACCAGCACGGCCCAGGCCGTCCACGCACTGAACCAGCGGCGGGTCAATGCGTACAGGCACAGGCCGGTGAGTTGAAATGTAATGAAGTACGCGAAGTGCCACAGATCGTAGACGAAGAGCCACGGGAACGCGGCGTGGATCGCATTCACGGCCAGCCCAGCCAGGATCATGAAAGCCGGGCCGTAGTACGGCAGATTGGACGCTCCGTAGTACGGTTCGTACAGCCATCCGAAGAAAGACCGGTAGGCTTCCAGCGAACTGGCCGCGTACTTGTAGTAACCGGGCTCATCAAAACTGACGCCATAGCCATGCACGATGAGAAGTCCCACGCACAGGTTGGCTGCCAGCCAGATGGCCAGCCAGGTGCGCTCGCGAGAATCGCCTTTGTTCGCGATCATGCGGCCAGCCTTTTGCGTTGAGCTGAAAGGTGACTCACGAACAAGCCGATGAGCATCAGGTCCATCGCCAGCAGCGGCAGGCTGAAGCGAGGGAAATACGCGGCCGGCCGGACGACAATGTAAGCCGGCAACAGGCTGGGGATCAACAGCGCCAGCCGCAGGTCCATCCTCTTGAAGACGCCTTTGCGATTGAGGATCGAAGCGACTGCGATCAGGAAACCGAGCGCCAGCGGGACCGCGATGAGCAGCAAATCTGCCGGATTCTCTGAAAACCGTGCGCGCAATTCCGCGGAGTTGCCGCCCAGGATCACGCGCATCTGACTCTCCAGGATGGAGGCCGGCGACGTCTGATGTGTATCGCTGGCATTCAATATGTAATCCGGCGTGAAGAAGAAATAACCCAGGATGATCAGCAGCGGCGGCGTGCACAAGGCTGCTGCATACACGGCCGCCAGTTTCCAGCGGGCTCGAAGCCATGCAATAAGCTGCCGCCAGGCAGGGCCGGCCGCGCCGGTGATGGGTGGTGACATCAGTACGACAGCGGCGAAGACCGCGCCGAGATAATCAAGACGAAACAGAACGGTCAATATGCCGGCTGCGAACATCCCGGGAACTCGGCGTTGGAGGGCCATGAGGAAGGTGGTCAGCAGCAGCAGGATGGCGAGCGGCTCGATCAGGCCGAAGCGGAAGTAATACACATAGATGGAGGGCAGGCACAGTGCGATCAGAAAATAGATGGCGGCCAGGAAGGCGAGCGCAGCCGGCATAGCGGACTTCACCAACCGGGTCATCGTTATGAAGCTCAACAATCCGAACCACGCGTTGAGAAAGAATTGCGCCGAGGCCGATTGGCCGAACAGGCTGTGCAGGCCGCCCACCACGTACGGGAAAAGCACTTTATATGCACGCGGCGGCGTTTGGGCCAGGAAGAAGTCGCCGCCCACGAAGATGCGGCGGGCGAAGATCTGGTATTCGATCCCGTCCTGCGATTGTGGGAAGAGATAAATGCTGCGCAGCGTATCGAGCTCCAGCCGGAGGAAGATCAACAGAAACGCGATCCCGATCGCGACCAGCAGCGCCCGGCCGGACAGCTCGCGCGGGGAGACGGCCAGATCGATCAGCTTCACGCCGGCCAGCACGATGAGCACGCAGATCAGCAGGATGTTCATGTCCGGTTTCGAGACCAGGCCGGCGACAAAAAATGCCAGGGATCCGCTGCATGCGAGATAGAGATCGACGGGTGTGAGTTCGTCCGCGCGGTACAGGTCACGCAGGCCGAGCGACAGGATTGCGAGCACCACGGCGAGCAGCGCCAGACCGATGAACTCCGCCAGGTCTTGCAGAGTCGCCAGTTCTGCCGGTGAATAACGGGTCCCGGCCGGATCTGTCCAGATGCGCGGCGGATCGAAGGCAGATCGTGTCGAGCCGTCCGGCTTCAGAATCAACGGCTCGATGCGATACCGACCGAATTTCTGGAAGATCAAGACGCCCAGGAACTCAAACTCCTTAAGATCCGGCGCCGCTGCGTATTGGCTTGGATCCAGGAATTCGCGTCGTTCGACCACCATGGCAGGCACCGAGTTTTGATAGGTGTCTTCAAACATCCTCATTAGTGAATGCCTGGCCCCATCTACGATGAACACCAGCTTCTCGTCAGGCTCCAGTTGTACATGCCCGCCGAGCACCAGTAGCACCCAGAATTCGTCCGCGTCGAAGCGCTGGTTGTTGACCCATTCGATCGGAAGCTCGCGATAACCAGAGTATGGGGATTGGATCACGTCGGTATAGTTCGGATGCATCCAGGAGGAATAGCTGCCCTCCCAACGCCCGCTTGAAGCGTCCTGGTCGCTCGAGTAAGCGCGTATACCGAGACCCGCTTGCGGTAGGGCCAGCATGAGTGCGATCTTCACGACCAATACAAGAGCGAGCAGCGCGAGGACGAAGCGGTCCGCAAAATATTTCCGGCCGGCGACGAACGCCAGCGGCAGGACCAGCAGTACCAGCACGAACTCCGCCGGCGAATCCCACGGGATCCCATCCAGCAATGCCGGAATGTGCGCGGGGACCAGGACGATCGCGTAGGCCAGCAGCAGACCGATCCAGGCCATCCACGAAGCGCCGTGCGCGGTGACCGGGTTTTCTTTTGTGAGAATCGGC
>DASXQN010000104.1:0-4062 GCA_036507155.1 Anaerolineales bacterium | reverse complement strand
GTTGTGGAACCGTCTACTCAAAAACAAAAGAGATGCGCTACATCCCTCTTATGATTCCAATTGGGCTATCTTCTGATCTATTCTCCACTCTCTATTCTCTATCCTCCAATCTCTACTCTCTATTGTCTCTCTTCCTGCTCTCTTTCTTTTACGGGCAATCGCTTTGTAATCATCAACCATGCGATGAACAGTCCCATGCCGATCCAGGCCGGCGGCGTGGCGAGTGTACCGCCGAGTGCGAGATTGAAACCGGGCTGCAGGAACAGCAGCGGCAGTCCGGCCGCGGCGTTAACCGAGCCGTGCGCCAACGCAGCGGCCCAGATACTTTTCGTATGGCCGAGCGGCATCAAGTGAGGCAGCAGAAAGCCGCGCCAGCCGAGTTCCTCGCCCAACGCGAAGGGCACATTGATGAAGGGCGCCAGCAGGACGGCGAATGCGAACTGAATCGCGACGAGCGCGCCGGCCGGCAGGTTTGTGTCACCGGACATGGCGGCGAGCGTCCCGCGCATCAGCGTGAATTCGCGATCGAAGCGGGCCAGCCCGAAGTACAGTGTGAACAGTCCGCCCAGCAGCGCCAGGATGGGGGGCAGGAACCAGGCCCACAGATAGAAACGCTTCGGTCCCAGACGATTCAAGTGCAGCGTACTCGGCCGTTGTCGCAGCACGACTTCCGTCGTCACGAGCGCCGCCAGGCCGGGACCCCACATGCCGACCGCCCAAAAGCCGACGGTGATCAACTGGATCTCCCGCGGCCCGGCGCTGCGCAACAGCAGCGGTGCCAGGAACAGCGGCCACGAAAATGCAAAGGTGATCACCAGGAACGCGCCCAATGCTCTGCGATCAATCATGCGGATCTCCCGGAGCTATCTTCAAGAGGCGCGAGCTCGTGTCACGGCGTACCACCCGTGGTTTCACATGAAACCTACACCGGCTAGATGCGGCTTTCCCGGCGGTAGAGCTGGTATGAATAAAATACCAGGAACAGCGTGCAGCCCAGCAGCGGGATCAGCATGAAGACCAGCGCCGTCGCGCCGCCCAGGAACGCGCCCAGCAGCGAAAGCAGCCCGCAGCCGATGAACAGTTTGCTGCCCAGCGCGTGGGTCTGCTCCCAGACCGAGTCGCTGCTCAACGTCCAGGGCGTGCGGATACCGATAAAGTAGTTGCGCTTGACGTTGCGCAGCAGCACACCCAGGCAGATCAGCAGCAGCCCGACCGCCGGCAGGAGCGCCGCGCTGAGCCGAAAGTGATTCCAACCCAGGTTCCAGGCCACGATCAGCGCGTGCAGGTAGGCCAGGAAGACGACCGTCAGCAACACGAACAGGTTGTAAGCGTTGCGAAACGCGGCGATGTTGGCCTTGAGCGGGTCGATGCGCGGGACCAGCATGAGCAGTCCCAGCAATCCGAGAGTCAGCATCGGCATCAGGAAAGCGCCCCAGAAACGCGGCAGGTAGCCGTCGACCTGATCGTTCAGGTTCCAATGCGAAGCCATCTGCAGCGGCAGGCCGCCGTACACGCTCAGGCTGAGAATGACAGCCAGCAGCACCAGTGCGAGGCTCAGGAGTACGGTCGTACGAGTGGACATGGGATTCTCCGTTCTCGCTTTCCAGGATTGTTTCACATGAAACGTGGGCGCCGTAGGGGTGCAGGGTCGCCGTGTCCCTACCGCCGGGAGTTCACTTCTCTTTCGGCTGGTTATTCCGCGCCAGCGAGACCATGCCGCTCAGGCCGCCCAGGTTCATGGTGTCCACCGCCGACGACGGCACGATCACCAGCGCGCCTTTTTCCTTCAAGCCTTCGAATAGCATGTTCATGGCCCGCAAATGCAAGGCGGTCGGGTTGCTGATATAGGCCTGCGAAGCCTCTGCGAACGAGGCCGCGATCTGTTTCTCGGATTCGCCCAGGATCACGCGCGCCTGGCGCTCGCGTTCGGCCTGCGCCTGGCGGGACATGGCGTCCTCCAGGCCCTGCGGGATGACGACGTCGCGGATCTCCACCGACTGCACGGTGATGCCCCAGGGCGTGGTGCGTTGGTCGATGATCTTCTGCAGCTCGGCATCCATCATGGCGCGTCCCACCAGGATGTCGGATAGTGCCAGCGAGCCGATCACCTCGCGCAGACCCGTCTGCGAAGCCCAACTGATGGCGCTGCGGTAATCTTCAACCTCCAGCGCCGCTTTTTCCGCGTCCCATACCAGCCAGAAGAGCACCGCGTCCACGTCCACCGGCACGGTATCGCGCGTCAGCGTCTTCTCGGCGCTGAAGGAGGTCACCATCACGCGGTGGTCCACCCAGATCGGCAGCGTGTCGATGACTGGGATGATCCAGAACGCTCCGGGTCCGGCCAGTTTGTGGAATCGGCCGAGGCGCAGCACGACCGCCTTCTCCCATTGCGATGCTACTTTCAACGCGAACACCAGGTAGGTTCCGATCAGCATCATTCCCAGGACATACAGGCCAATCCAGCCGCCGGGCACTCGTCCATCCATGGCGATGCCGCCAACTACGCCGGCCACGAGGAATACGCCGAACAATGCGGCTGCGATCAGCGGAATACGCAGATCCTGGCTGCTGGCTTTCAAGCGTGGGCTCTTGATAAATTTTGCGTCCAAGACATTCTCCTTTACTCTTCTGACTCATCCGCATCTTTGCGGACCTTGAGTTGTTCCCGTACGAAGCGCGTGATCTCGCCTGACGAAAATCCCAGCCGCCGCGCCTCGCGTATGTAGCGGCGGGCCAGCGCTTCCAGAGCCTCGCGCCGCAGACGGTCGGCTGCCTCCGGCGGAGGCTTCTCCAGGATGTACGTGCCGCGGCCTTGTTGGGTTGAGATCACGCCGGCTTCATCCAGCATTCGATACGCGCGTGCCACGGTGTTGAAATTGACGCGCAACTCCTGCGCCAGCGCGCGCACGGTCGGCAGTTGATCGCCGGGCCGGATCACGCCGCCGGCCAATTGGTGCTCGATCTGGTCCATGATCTGCACGTAGATCGGCAGGCCGGAGCGGAAGTCAAGTTGCAGGGTCAGCTTGGGGTTGGTGCTCATGGCTAAAATTGATTGAATTGTATTATTGTACTAATTGTATTCCAATGTAAAAATTTGTCAAGGGGGCGCCTGCGGTCCGGCGCTACGCCCGGCGTGGTAGAATCCACGCGCAAGGACGACAAGGAGAGATTATGGAACAACAGACTGGTACCTTCGCGGTGAAGAAGGGTCTGGCTCAGATGCTGAAAGGCGGCGTCATCATGGACGTCGTCACGCCCGAGCACGCCCGCATATCAGAGGAAGCCGGCGCCTGCGCGGTCATGGCGCTGGAACGCGTCCCGGCCGACATCCGCGCCGACGGCGGCGTGGCGCGCATGTCCGATCCTGATCTGATCCTCAAGATCATGGACACGGTCACGATCCCCGTCATGGCCAAGTGCCGCATCGGACATTTCGTCGAGGCACAGATCCTGGAAGCCGTCGGCGTGGATTACATCGACGAATCCGAAGTCCTCACCCCCGCGGACGAGGCCAACCACATCAACAAGCATTTGTTCAAAGTACCCTTCGTATGCGGTTGCCGCAACCTGGGCGAAGCCCTGCGCCGCATTGGCGAAGGCGCCGCCATGATCCGCACCAAAGGTGAAGCGGGCACCGGCGACGTGGTCGAAGCCGTCCGGCACGCGCGTACGGTGCTGGGCGACATCCGCCGCCTCACCACCATGGCCGATGAGGAACTGATGGCATTCGCCAAAGAGCTGGGTGCGCCGTACGAACTGCTGAAAGAGACCAAGGAGCTGGGCCGCATGCCGGTCGTCAACTTCGCGGCCGGCGGCGTGGCCACCCCCGCGGACGCGGCCCTGATGATGCAGCTCGGCGTCGACGGCGTGTTCGTCGGCTCGGGCATCTTCAAGTCCGGCGACCCGGCCCGGCGCGCGGCGGCCATCGTCAAGGCCGTCACGCACTATCAGGATGCCTCCATCCTGGCCGAGGTCAGCAAGAACCTGGGCGAACCCATGGTGGGACGCAACGTCTCGCAGATGCCCGAAGGCGAAAAGATCGCGCAGCGCGGCTGGTAACCG
>DASXQN010000103.1:0-3905 GCA_036507155.1 Anaerolineales bacterium | reverse complement strand
TGATGGCGCACCGGGATCTCGGTGATGCGCGCGCCAATCGAGTGCGCGAAGACCGGAATGAAGCGGTGCATTTCGCCGTAGAGACGAAAGCCGGCCAGCGCGTCGCGACGGTAGGCCTTCAGCGTGCAGCCGTAATCGTGGAGATGCACGCCCGTAACCCACGAGATCAAGCCATTGGCCAGCACGGACGGCAGCGTGCGCGTCAGGCCGTTGTCTTTGCGGTCCTTGCGCCAGCCGCTGACCAGGTCGTAGCCTTCATCCAGTTTTGCAAGCAGGTGTGGAATGTCGGCGGGATCGTTCTGCAAGTCGCTGTCCAGCAGCACGATGATCTCGCCGGAAGCGTGGTCGATGCCGGCCGCGATCGCGGCGGTCTGGCCGAAGTTGCGGCGGAAGGCAACGACGCGCACGTGGGAGCGGTCTTTGCGTGCCAGGCCTTTCAACACGTCCAGGCTGCCGTCGCGGCTGCCGTCGTCCACGAAGATGACCTCCCAACTGTGTTTCAGCGGAGCCATGGCGCCGCGCAGCGCGTCGAACAAGAGCGGCACGTTTTGCTCTTCGTTGTAGACGGGGATGATCAAAGACAGGTCCATTTATTTCCTTCGGAAGAGCCGCAAGCCGCTTCCGTCCAGGCAGGAGGTCTGCGCCGGTGAACGGGGCAGCTCGTCATATTCGGCCGGCGGAAGCGAGTCCTTCATTTCTGAATAACGCCAGCCCTCGACGATCACAAAATCGGCCTGTTGCAGCCACAGCGTTTGCAGCTCTGCGTTCCAGAGACCATATTTTAGCAACTCTTGCGCATCCCCGCCAACGCGAAACGAATAGCCGTCGTTGATCTGGGGCGGATAGATGCGGATGCCCGGAACATACAGAAGCGGCGCTACAGACAGTCCGCCGCTCCAAAATATCTGGCTGCCCGGCGGAATGTGGTCGGCGAGATAGGCGCCGTCCAGTTCATTTGCGGCGATGACGTCCGTTTCGCAGTCGGCGCGGCCCGCGCTGCCGGCCAGTGCGGGCGAGAAGATGAATCCAAATACCAGAACGCAAATCCCAAGCACGTACGCGTAGTTGAGATCCGGGTTTCGATATTTTCGATAGATCAAGTAAGCCAGGCCGAGCAGGACCAATCCCCCAAGCGCGCCGGCCGCGGTGGAGACCAGCTTCTCGGCGGAATTGCGTTCGAGCGCGAATTTGTTCGAGAGCAATTCCCATAAGGTTGTGAAGCCGGGCAGGATGCGCGCGCCGCGCAGGCGCGGCACGTTCAGGTTAAGCAGGCCATCGCCCAGATCTTCGAAGGCCGAGAAGCCGATGCCGGCAAAGATGGCGATCAGGACCAGCGCAAGCAAAACCGCGCGCCACGGCGACGCGTTCCGCTGCAACACACGCACGAGCAGCACGGCGAACAGCAGCGCACAGATATTGAAGAAGGCAAGATACGGCGTGAAGCAGAAAACGCAGTAGTCGTTGGAGATCGAGGCCCAGGAGTGCATCAGCAGCAGGCCGATGAACAGAGCCGCCAGGAAAACGGCCGCGCGGAATTCGGTCTGAGGGAACTTCGCGTCGCCACGCTTGGGCCACAGCGATAGGCCGACGATCATGCCGGTCACGGCCAGGAAGTGGAATCGCATGCCTTGAAAGAACGAAAGCAGGCGGCCGTTAAAGTCGATGGAGGGATTCCACGCGCCTTCGCCCGAGAATTGAATGGCGGCCTCGCCAAACAAGCCGGAGATCCCATCCGGCAGCCACGGCAGCCATAACTGCATGATATTCGGCCAGTACAGGATATGGAAAAGGAGCAAGATACCGCCACCGGCAAGCGCGGCGAACCACGCGGGCCTGCGTCCGTGCTGCCACAAGATATACAGCACCAGCAGCGGCAGCGCGAGCACCATGTTTTGGCGCACGAGGATCATGACGCCCGCGACGAATCCGCTCAGCGCCAACTGCCAGGTCGGCCGCAGCTCGCCGAGAGTCAGCGCCAGGACCAGCGCCAGCATGAACGCGATCGTGCTTTGCGTGACGCCTTCGCTGTAGGTCTTGATCAAGACGGGGTTGAGCGCGACGGCCCACACGACGGCCGCAGCCAGCCATTTCCCGCCGAGGCGGCGCGCAGCCGTCCACGCAGCGACCAGGCTGAGCGTCCCGAAGAGGACCGCCAGATATCGTCCGGTGCGCAGGCTGGGGCCGAAGATCAATTCGGCATAACCGGGGATCAGAAAGGCCAACGGGGCTTTGTTGGTCCATGCCCCGAAGAGTTGAAACGGACGGTATTGTCCGGTGGCGAACAGCAGTCCCTTGAAAAGATAGGCGCCTTCGTCCAGGCTGGAGACCGTGGTGTGCGCGTATCGAAGCGCCTGGATCAGGAATACGAGCAGTCCCAGGAATGCCATCAGGCCCGCCAACCAGGCGGGCCCATCTTGAAAAAAGGCTTGTATTCTTTTTGCTGCGGGCTGCATTAATTTTGAAAAGCGCTTCTTATGTCAAAACTCGCCACAGATACCCTTTCGGGCACACGTCAACGCGGATAAACACTGATAGTTTGATGAGAGCCCTGCTCATGCCGCCTGAAAAATCCTTTTGATCTGCGTTCATCTGAGTTCATCTGTGGCTAGAACGTTTTCGCTGATCCAGCCAGGGCGCAATGAGACGTCTGCCAATCTACCGGGCTTCGTGCTGAAGGCGCTGGATGTCCGTGTCCACCATCATCATCACCAGATCCTTGAACGTGATAGACGGCTCCCAACCCAGCACCGAGCGCGCCAGCGACGGGTCGGCCACCAGTAGGTCTACTTCCGCGGGACGATAGAAGCGCTGGTCCTGCACGACGTGATCATTGTAATCCAGGTCGACATGACCGAATGCGATCTGACAAAATTCGCGCACCGTATGAGTCTCGCCGGTGCCCACCACGTACGTGCCGGGGTGCTCCTGCTGCAGCATGCGCCACATGGCTTCCACATAATCGCTGGCGAAGCCCCAATCGCGCTGCGCTTCCAGGTTGCCGAGGTGCAGCTCCTTCGCCATGCCGAGCTTGATGCGTGCCACGCCGTCCGAGATCTTGCGTGTGACGAACTCCACGCCGCGGCGGGGACTCTCATGGTTGAACAGGATGCCGGAGGTGGCGAACATGTCGAACGATTCGCGATAATTGACCGTGATCCAGTGTCCGTACACCTTGGCCACGCCGTAGGGGCTGCGCGGATAGAACGGCGTGCTCTCGCGCTGCGGCGTTTCGACGACCTTGCCGAACATCTCGCTCGAAGAGGCCTGGTAGAACTTGATCCTCGGGTTTACGAAACGGATGGCTTCCAGCA
Source organism: Anaerolineales bacterium (assembly GCA_036507155.1). Lineage (GTDB taxonomy): Bacteria > Chloroflexota > Anaerolineae > Anaerolineales > Villigracilaceae > DASXQN01. Next base: position 594 of record DASXQN010000103.1, on the reverse strand, counting down.
AACGCGTCACGCCCAGCGCGGTCACTTCGCCGGTCAGTACGGCCTGGCTCCACGAGACGGCCACGAAAGATTGCGCCGCCAAGTTGTAGACCTCATCCGGCTCGTGCTCTTCGAGCATGGCCAGCAGCGAACTCTGATCGTGCAGGTCGCCCTGCACCACCGTGATATCGTCCAGAATGTGCTGAATGCGCTCATAGTTCTGCGTGCTCGAGCGGCGCACCAGCCCGGCCACTTTGTAGCCCTTCTTTAGCAGCAGTTCAGCCAGATACGAGCCGTCCTGACCGTTGATCCCCGTGATTAGAGCGGTAGGCATGCTTTCTCCTTATCCAAAATTCAATGACTGAATTATAAGCCGTCGCAGGGATGTGTCAAGCGCGTCGACGCTACCAGCAGCACCACCCCACGTTGTCATCCTGATCGCGAAGCATCCCGTAGCGGAGCGGAGGGAGGAAGCTACGTGGCGCCAGGGGCGCCACGGCGACCGAAGGATCTCTTGATGGCCGGATTCAGATTCTTCGCTCGCCCGGTAAGGCTCGCTCACCATTCGTGCCGCCGCAACGGCGTCTCGCATGATTTGCTTAGCAAATCATGCGA
>DASXQN010000102.1:0-2315 GCA_036507155.1 Anaerolineales bacterium | reverse complement strand
GCGAACTACGGATCTTGAGAAAACATTCGGAAAAGCTCGGCGCCTCTGATGCCGGTCGCCTCGCTGCGGTATTTCTGGATCGGGACGCGCACGATCACGTACTCGGTATCGCTTTGTTCAAACCTGAATTCGACGAGGCCGTCCTGGCCGCCGGGCAGAGAGCCTGACGGGAAGCGCTCTAGCAGTGCGATCATCAGCGCGGCGATCTGGTCGCCCAAGGCTCGCTCATCCTTAAGATCGTTCACGGGCACGCTCACGTGGAAATCGGTTTCCATTGCCCCGAAGTCGGCGCGGCCATCGCCGTAGACGCAATTTTCCCCGAAGGCGTCCGCCCGCGCGCTAGCGACCGGATTCGCCTGCTTGACGACTTCATCCGCTTGCTGTGTGATCTCCGGGAGATCCTTCGACGCCCACACGTAGCCGCAACCGGCGAAGGTGGGAATTTCGGTCGGCGCGTCGGCCGCGGGCGGCGAACTGCGCCCCAGCACGGCATACGTGCCCGCGGCCACTGCCGACACCAGGACCAGGACCGTTGCTGTGGCGCGCTTGTTCATCATTTCAAGTAATCTGCGGCGGCGGCGGCCATCAGCGCCGCAGCCCTCGGCAGGGAATCTTCATCAAAGTCGAATTTGGGATGGTGATGGCCATAGTCCAGATTGCGCGCGTGGTTCGCCGAACCTACGAAGAAAAAACATCCGGGCACCTTTTCCAGCATGAATGCCATGTCTTCCGCACCCATGGTGGTATGGCTGTCAGTGTCCAAGTCGGCATCCGGCAGGACCTGCCGAGACGACTCCTGCACGCGCGCGGCGACGTCTGCATCGTTGACCACGGCCGGCGTTATGCGCTTGATCTCGATCTCCGCGCTACAGCCCATCGCTTCGGCGACCCCGCGGACGATCTGTTCGAACCGCCGCAGGATTTTTTCACGCACGTCGAGGTCGAAGGAGCGGATTGTGCCTTCCATCTTGATCTGCTGCGGGATGACGTTGAAGGCCGTGCCGCCGTGCATGCTAGTCACGCTGACCACTGCGGTATCCATCGGCGAGACGTTGCGCGATACGATGCTCTGCAGCGCGGTGACGATCTGCGCCGCCGCGAGGACGGGGTCAATAGTTGCGTTTGGGACCGCGCCGTGGCCGCCCTTGCCGGTGACCTTTACGTTGAACAGCTCCGCGCCAGCCATGACAGGACCCTTGGCGATGCCGAGCCAACCGAGCGGCTTCTCGTTCCACAAGTGCAGGGCCAGCGCATGATCCGGCCTGGGCGAGTCGAGCACGCCGTCGCGGATCATCGTCTCCGCACCACCCAGGCCCTCGTCTCCGACCATCTCTTCGGCCGGTTGAAAGACAAACTTTATGGTGCCGGACAGTTCGTTGCGATGCGTGTGCAGCATCCGGGCCACGGTTAAGCCGACCGCGGTGTGGCCGTCATGTCCGCAGGCGTGCATCACGCCGTGATTCTGTGAGGCATATTCGGCGCCGGTCTCCTCCAAGATTGGGAGCGCGTCCATGTCGAAACGGACCAGCAGGGTGGGGCCGGGTTTGGCGCCTTCCAGCAGGCCGACCACACCCGTCCGGCCGACGCCCTTTGTCACCTCGAGTCCGAGCGATTCGAGTTCCCTCGCCACGATCCCGCCGGTACGCACTTCTTTGAAGCCGAGTTCCGGATGGATGTGGAAATCACGACGGAGCGTTTGGGTGTACGTGAAATGTTCGAGCGCTTCGATCAAGAAATCGGTCATGGGTATGCCTTTCAACCGCGGGAGTTCTCTTGGTTTTCGCCGTCAAAGAGCGCATTGGCCAGCGGGATAACGTTGACCACCGGCTGCTCATAAGGGTGAACGTTTCGAATGACGTTCAGAGCGGCGCGGACGTTTTCCTGCCTGCAGTTAACCTCGACCTTGTGTTCCGCCGCCTCGCTGAGCTGGCCGACTACGCCGTCAAACGGATCAGCGCCGTCCAACGGACGCCAGAACCCGCGGACATCCGTAACGGAAGCGCAGTGGTCATAATTTCCGATATGGCCCACGTCGACCTTACTCAATGCATCCAGTAACCTGGCCGAGTATGCGGCGGGGATGAACACTTCGATCTTGATGTCGTAAGGCGTCTTCATCGCTCAGTCACCTCCGTGGCCGGGAAAGATCCTGGTGATCTTGTGCTGTTGGATTCTATCCCAACTTTGCCTTGAAACCTGATCATGCTCGGGCAGCATGAACAGCGGTTGCAGATCACCGGTAAACGCAAAGCCTTCGTCCAGTATGAGCGTAATGCTGTCATCGCTGTGACCCCGAGTTGGGATGATCTCCCCGT
>DASXQN010000101.1:0-3324 GCA_036507155.1 Anaerolineales bacterium | reverse complement strand
CCAGCCCCCGCCGCGCCGCCCGCGCCCGCCGTCTCGCCGACGGTAGCCTGGACCGCCATCGCGCTCACGATCCTGCTCGGTGCTGGGCTGTTGCTCAACCGGCGTAGGTCCGGAGTGCGCAGCCGCGCGTGATGCGTCTGTTCCTCTGTGCTCCGGCCGGGGTACAACCCCGGCAGAGCAAACAACAAAACAGCCCGGACAATATTGTCCGGGCTGTTTGTGTCTGTCTGCAGAAGAGCTGGAATCTTTGCGCCTTCGCGTCTTCGCGTTAAGTCTGGATGCTCGGGTCAGGAGACCCTCGCGGAGCGGAGCCCGCTTAAGCGGGCTTCCGCACTGAGCCCTGGCGTTTACGCCTGGGCGGATTTCGCGGTTCGAAGCCGCTCGGCAAAACACCCGCTACCCATCCTCCCCAGCCAACTTCAGATCATTGAACCGCGCGATCTCCGGACCGAGATAATTTCCAAGGAACGCGGTCTCCGCGCTCCAGCGCACGTCCGCCAGCGCGTCGAGGACGTTGCCCACCAACTGTCCGCCCTTGAACGGCGTGCGCTTGCCATTTTCCACGAGATAGCCGAGACGGATCTCCGTGGCGAAGTCGCCGGTGATCGGGTCCGGGTTGAACCATGAGAACTGCACCACCTCGATATACGGCTCGGCCAGCAGCGCCTTAGCCGGCGTCACCCCCGCGGGCAGCTCCACGCCGCCGAAGCCGCCGGTCGGCGTGACGCCCAAGTAGTCCGCGTAGCGCTGTCCCGCCGAGAACGTGACGAGTTCGTTATCGCTGATCAACAAGACGCGCTGCGCTGCCAGGCCCTCTTCGTCGAAGCGATCCGAGGACGTCCCGTATGGGATTTGGCGGTTGGCCCAGACCGTCAGCGGATCGCCCTTGACCTCGCCGCGCAACACTGTCTTTTCGATCTCCCAATTCGAAACCTTCGCGTATTTGGCGTCTGCTGAGCCCAACGTGCGCAGGACGCTGCCTTCCCCCAGGTCGCCGGCCAGGAAGATCGCCAGCGCTTGCCTGCGCAGCACCACGGGTCCCTGCCGCGAGGCGGGCGCCTCGGCCTCCAGCAGGTCGATCGTCTGCCGCGCGCGCTGCTCGATCACGCCTTCGATGTCCAGGTCCGCGACGCGGCGACGGGTCATCTCCATGAAGGTCTCGGTCTCGCGTTCGCCTTTCCGCGCCTTGAGCACGAACTCGAGGTCGATGCGCGTCGACTCCTGCGTGGCGTCGATGCCGCGGCTGTTGACCAAATGCGTCGTCCGCAGTTCGCTGAAGCATTCGGCCGCGGTCATTTTTACCGCAGACTCTTTGGCGGCCGCGGCCCGCGCGCGCTCCATCACGGCTTGCATCACGCCGGCCTGATTCTTTTGTAGATCCTGATCGACGAGCGGGACGTCGGGCAGCTCCCCCGGCCCGGGCATGCCGTGGACGGGATTCGAGACCAGCCCCGCAACGAGCGACGCCTGGTCGAGCGCGGCCTCGATGTCACCGACCCTTCCAGGGCCTTCGGCAGGCAGCAGCGTGACGTCGCCGGCCCCCAGACCGGGCGCTCCGTCCGGACCCTTGGTCTGGCGCAGCACGTCGACGACGAATCGCTCCCCTTCGACCGCGCGCTTGGCCTCGATCCCTTTTGGAACCGCGTACACCTGCGTGCCGCGTGTAACGATGTGACGGACTGTCCAGCCCGACAAGTCCTTGCGTTTCTTCAGCGCGTCCACGATTTTGTTTAACATCAGCCCAACCTCGCGGTCAGCAGCAGGTGAGGTCCGCCGGCCGACACCTGCACGGTTTCTTTATGGCCTTTGCCGCAGTTGCCGGCCTCCAGCCACATCTGATTACTGATGGCGGTGATGCTCTGCAGCACGTCCGGCACATAACCCGAGATTCCCACCGGCGCGAAGACGCGGTCCGTGATCTTGCCGCCCTTGATCTCCTGGCCGTAATGACAGGTGACCTGGATGCCCCAACCTTGCGGGTCTTCCATCCCGGACGACCACTGGGCCAGGTACACGCCGTGATCCACGCCGGCCAGCATGTCGTCCAGGCTGGAGGTGCCAGCCTCGACGAAGGTGTTGCTCATGCGCGCGTAGGTCTTGCGGCTGTAGTCCTGCCGGCGGCCGTTGGCCGAGCGCGGGATCTTCAACGCGGTCGCCGAGTACAAGTCCGTGAGGCCGCGGCGGAAGACCCCATTCTCCACGATGCGCGTCGGCCCGGCCATGCGGCCTTCGTCGTCGAAGAAGTATGAGCCGTATGCACCCGCGCGACTCGGGTCGTCGGCGATGTTGACTAATCCCGAACCGACCGTCTTATCGATGAAGTGCGCGGCGCGGGCGCGCTCTTTGAGGAACATATCGGTCTCGACGCCGTGGCCGAACGATTCGTGGCAGATCGTGCCGCTCACGCCCGGCGCGGCGATCACCTGGTATTCGCCCGGCTCGATGCGCTCGGCGCTCAGCAACGCGATCGTGCGATCCACCAGCTCCTGGATCTCCGCATCGCTGAACTCGAGCACTTCCCAACCGGCGGTGCCGGATTTGGAGGTCCAGTCGTAGCGGACGCTGCCATCCTCTCCCGAAACGATCAGGATCAGGAACACGCGGATGCGCTGGACGCGCTGCGCCAGGTCCGCCTCGCGGCCGGCAAATATCGAATGTTCGCTCTTCTCTCCGTAGGTGACGCGCGCGTTGACGATGCGCGGGTCCTTTGACTTGATGCGGCGGTGCAGTTCACGGCAGCGATCGAGCTTTTCCTGGACCGTCATGTCTAAGGGATCGAGCTTCATGGTTGTGGCGAAATCGCCGCGGCGCTCGGGCTCGGCCGGCGCGGTGTATTTTTCGAAACGCACGCCCTGCACCAGTTCACGCGCCGCGCGCGCGACCCCGTCGCGGGCAAATCCGCCGACCGCGCGCTCGTAGACGGTCGCGCCGTCGAAAGCGGACAGCACTGTCCCGGCCGAGGGCGTCAGCTCGCTGACCTGTTCCTCGCGGTTGTCGACCAGGATATTGAGCCCGCTCTTGGAAGAAAGCAGGGCCGTGAAGTATGGCGCTTTTTCCTGCCCCTGGCTCACGATCGCAGCCAGTCCCGGCCGTAATTCGGCCATCGCTTCCGGCAATTTTAGATCGGTCATGCTGACCTCCTGAAAATCGTGGACATGTGCCCAGTAAGGGCGAGGTCATCTCGCCCCGGGCGCCGCGATCCGAGTCCGGATATAAGTACTGGTTGGAATTATAACTTTGATACCCCAAATCCCGCTGTGTTAAAATGACTGGCGTGGAGATCAAAATAGATGTCAGGGAGTATCCACCCAAATGCAGACATTT
>DASXQN010000100.1:0-11798 GCA_036507155.1 Anaerolineales bacterium | reverse complement strand
ATGGGTTTCAGCAGCGCATCGCGCGGCACAAGGCGCTCGAACGCGCCTTCGGCAAGGACGGCGTCCCCGCCCTGCTGATCGAGCAAGCCCTGCCGCAGATCGAGACCAAGACCAACGACCTGCTCGACCGGTTGAGCAACGGCCAGATGAGCGTGCGTTTCGTGACGCAGGCCGAATACAAGGACAAGAAACGCGAGGATCTGAAAGAGACGCTCGAGATCCGCATCAGCGATGCAGCCGGTGTACGCGATTACGAAATGTATTCAGGCGGCGAAGCCTTTCGAGTCAATTTTGCCATCCGCCTGGCGCTTGCGGAGATCCTGGCCCAACGCAAAGGCGCGCGGCTGCAAACGCTGGTGATCGATGAAGGCTTTGGCTCGCAGGACGCGCAAGGCCGTCAGAGACTGATCGAAGCCATCAACATGGTCAAGGCGGATTTCGCGAAGATCCTGGTGATCACACACCTGGAAGAGCTGAAAGACATCTTCCCGACGCGCATCGAGGTGGAGAAGGTGGATGGAGGCTCGGCGATCCGCGTTATCTGATTTCTATTCTCTTCCCTCTCCTGTCTTCGGTTGAGGGTTGAAGGTTTTGGGGACGAGGTAATTAGGGATTAGGCAATCTGGCAGTCGACAAAGCTCGCACAAATGCCGCTCGTCATCCTATCGACGCTTGCCCTCCTGCTCGGCCTTCTCATTCTGTATTGGATTCACAATCAAGCGCAACTCGACATCGTCGTACAGCCTGCCTGCCCGCTCCAGCCGGCGCCGTTGATCTCCGTGTGTGTGCCAGCGCGCAACGAAGCACACAATATTCGCGCTTGCGCCGAGGCGATTCTCCTGCAGGACTTTCCAAACTTCGAACTGATCGTCGTGGACGATCGCTCCAGCGATGCGACTCCTGCGATCCTGGACGACCTGGCTGCGCGCGATGCACATCTGAAAATCGTCCACGGCTCGGACCTGCCCCCGGGCTGGGTCGGCAAGCCCCACGCGCTGCATCAGGCTGCAAACGCGGCGCGCGGCGATTGGCTGTGCTTCGTCGACGCGGACACGCTTCTGGCGCCGTCCGCCCTCGGTTCCGCGTTGGTGGCTGCTCTCGAATCTGAAGCGGACCTGTTTTCGATGCTCACCTATCAGGTCACGGTTTCTTTCTGGGAGAAGGTCGTGCTGCCCTTGGTGATGACCGCGCTGTCGGTCGGCTTCTCGCCGCGCAGGGTCAATGATCCCACACTGCCGGATGCCATCGCCAACGGACAGTTTATCCTGATCAAGCGCAGCGCATACGACGCCGTCGGCGGCCATGCGCAGATCCGGGATCAAATCGTGGAAGACAAAGCGTTGGCCGAGGCTGTGAAATCGGCGGGGCTTAAGCTTATCCTGGCGAACGGGTATTTGCTGGCGCGCACGCGCATGTACACGTCCCTACCCCAGATGTGGGAAGGCTGGACGAAGAATATCTACCTTGGTTTGCGAGACCGGCCCTCGATGCTGATACTTGGCGTATTCGGTGCGACGCTCTCCGCGATCGCCGCGCTCATTCTGCCACTCTGGGCGTTCTTCGGGGTGCTGTGGTGGCTTCGAGATGGGAGTTGGCTGGGAACCACGGTCACCCTCGAGGCTCTCGCCCTCTGGAGCTACCTGCTTTATCTGCGCGCGCGAGTCGGGCGCGCCATGGGACTCTCGGGTTGGTGGGCGCTGACCGCAACACTGGGCGCTGCCGTATTTGCGGCCATGATGCTTAGCTCCGCCTGGAAAGTCCTGTCCGGAACGGGCGTCACCTGGAAGGGACGCAGGTATCCGAATTCATGATGGCCCCTTGCTGGCGGATCTCCTGACGGAACCTTTGGCGTTCCATTTCGTCTTTAATGCTAACGAAGGAGACCACCATGAAAAGATTTGTCTTCACTTATCTCGTCATTGTTGCCTTGGCCGCCTGCACCTTCACGCAAACGACCGATCTCGATCGAAACCGGCAGACGTGGCAGGGAGCCGGCATCACTCACTATCGCTACTCGCTTTTCATCAGCTGCTTCTGTGCCTTCACCCAGCGCATGCCATTGAGCATCGAGGTTCGGGATGGCGAGGTCGTATCAATCGCTTACTCGGATGGCGGGGCCCTGGTACCCACGGACCCGAACTTTGAGAATTTCTCGCAGTACGCGACGATTGATCGTGTGTTCGCAGAGTTGGAAACCGATCTGAACGGCGAGGCCGATCAGGTGACCGTCACCTACGATCCCACTTATGGCTACCCGGCAGAGATCCAAATTGACTTCGTCAAAAACGCCGCGGACGATGAGCTCAGTCTGGCAGTTTCAAACTTAGAAGTCTTGCAATAGACAAAAAGAGGCGACCGATCCTCGGTCGCTCTTTTATGATACATCCAACAGCATCTTGTCCGCGCCCCGATCGATCTCCCACGGATACACGATGTACGCATCCGTAATGGCCGCGTAATAATCCGGCCGCACGGTTCCAAACAAATTTCGATACGGGTTGAAATGTAGCACGCAGGTCTCGGCGAAGCCGCCCGCCGCGGACACGCGGTTCTTCACCGCGGTGCCCGTCCGGCCCGAACCCCAGACATCGTCCACGATCAGGGTCGGGCGGCCGCGCACCTTGTCGTCGGCCGGGAATTGGATGAACTCGGGCCAGGCCAGCGCGCTTTGCTGTACCGCAAGCTGCGCCGGAAAATCCACCGCGGCGGTGAGGATGTGCGTGATGTTCATCGCCTGCGCCAGCAATCCGCCCGGAATGATCCCGCCGCGGGTGATCACGACCATCGCCGTAAATTCACGCTGGAATTGCGGAAGCAGGTGATCGATCAGCCGATCGACCTCTTCCCAACTGACGATTTCCTGTCTTCGCTCAGGCTGCATTCCCGACGGGCGTCCTTAATACTGCGGCCAATGGAGCGGGCGCAGCCACCTGGATGGACTTGCCGGCCGCTTTGGCTTTTTCCACGTCCCGCGCCCACAGATACAGGCAGGTATGATATGCCGTGCCCGTGTACGAACTAATCACACTTGCGATCGTGATAAACGTAAAGAAGATCAGTACGCCGAGACCGATTCCGATGACGATACCTGCTGTCTCGCTGCCGGACGCGGCGATGATGCCGTATCCCACGCCGAGGCCCAGCACCGCGCCGGCCACTGCCAACAGAAATCCGATCAGGCCGGTCACGAAACGCACACCTACGGTGCTGATGCCGATCAGCAGAAGGTTTTCGCGCGTAATGTTCCAGACACGTTGGAGTGCGGCTTGGAGATTGAGATCATCGATGACCATGGCCGGCAGGACCAGAAACGCGGCCTCCGTCCATAGAGTTTGGAATAGACCGGTGGCGGTGCGCGCCATGCCGGCGGCCATCGCCCCGCCGCGACGATTGCGCTGCGCGGCGCTGCGCAGCAGGTTGACGGCCGTGGAAACCGCGGCCAGGGTCAGGATGTCCACGAAATCGCGCTGTACGATCGCCCAGGCTTTGTCGAGGCGCCCATCGCCTTCGGCCAGGTAGCCGTAGATCAGATAGGCCGTCATCCCCGAAAAGATATAGCTCACCACAAATTGCGCAAATACCAGGATCGCCCCGAGCACCCACACGAGGATATTGCCAAAATCGGTATCACCGAACAAGAGGTATGCGCCGATGATCGGGATCACGCCCAGTACCGACACGATCATCCCAGTCACGAGTGCAAAGATCGACGGCTTGATCAGGTCCTTGTCCTTGAGCGCCATCTGCCAGGCTTGCTGCAAGAACGCCCACCCGCGCGAAAGACTCTGCATAAATGCCTCCTTAAAGAATGTGACTGATTATAGCAAACTTATCGGGTCCAGTTCAATGCGCCAACCGTCGGGCGTCCGGCCGCGCAGCATGGAAGCCGGATCAGGCCCGCGCAAGACGACCTGCCAGCGATAGAAGCCGCCGAGCTTGGAAAAGAAACACGGGACCGGCCCGATCAGTGACGTCTCGCGGCGGCCCTCCGACTCGATCTGCTTCTGGAGTTTGCCGGCCAGCTGACGAGCGGCCGCTTCCGCGCGCCCCGCGTCCTGGTTCCGGATCTCGAGCCGCACCAGCCGCCCGAACGGAGGATAGCCGAGCTGCTTGCGGCGCGAGAGCTCATCCGCGTAGAAGCCGGCATAGTCGTGGCCCGCGGCAGCCCGGATGACGCGATTCTCCGGTTCGAAGGTCTGCAGGATGACGCGTCCGCCGCGCGTGCTGCGGCCGGCGCGGCCCGCGACCTGCGTCAGCACCTGGAAGACGCGCTCGGCCGCGAACGGGTCGGGCAGGTTCAACCCGACGTCCGCCAGCACGATGCCCACCAGCGTGACGAGCGGGAGGTCGAGGCCCTTGGCGAGCATTTGCGTGCCGACCAGGACGTCGGCGCGGTGCCCGGCGAAATGCCCCAGGATGATCTCGTGCGAATCTTTCTGCCGCGTGGTTTCCCAATCCCAGCGCAGCGCGCGGGCTTTCGGAAACAGCGCTGTTACTTCGCTCTCGACCTTCTCGCTGCCCAGGCCGTACTCGCGAATCTGCGCGCCGCCGCACTGCGGACACTTCTTCGGCTTCTTACGCTCATAACCGCAGTGATGACACAATAACGTTGGAACGTTTGAACGTTCAGACGTTTTTAGATGATAAGTGAGGGGACTGTCACAACGCGGGCATTTTAGTACGAAACCACAATCGCGGCAAAAAACGTACGTGGCGGTGCCGCGCCGGTTCAGAAACAGGATGGCCTGCTCGTTCTTGCCCAGCGTCTTTTGAAGTTCGTCCATCAACTCGCGACTGAAGATGCTGCGGTTGCCGGACTTGAGCTCGACGCGCATATCGACGACGGAGACGGGTGGCAGTTCCGCGAAGCTGCGCTTGCCGTTCGAGATCTGGATACGGCGAGGAAGCTCCAGGAGCCGGAGCTTGCCGGTCTCTGCCGCGTAGCGCTGATCGACGCCGGGCGTAGCCGATCCCAGGATGCACAGCGCGCCCGCCTGACGGGCGTATTTTTCTGCCGCAGCGACCGCGTTGTAGAACGGCGGCTCGGCCTGGTGATAGGAACTGTCGTGACATTCATCGGCGACGATCAGCCCCAGGTTCGGCAGCGGCGCGAACAACGCGCTGCGCGGACCGATCACTACTTTCAGCAGCCCGGCGCGCGCCCGGCGCCATGTGTCGTAGCGTTCGCCGGCCGACAGCCTCGAATGGATCAAGCCGACCTGTCCGGGGAAGCGCTCGAGGAAACGGCGGACCGTCTGTGGCGTCAACGCGATCTCGGGGACCAGGATGATGGATGATTTTCCGCGCCGCGCGGTTTGTTCGACGGCCCGCAAATAAAGTTCCGTCTTTCCGGAACCGGTAACGCCATGCAAGAGGAAAGGCTTTACAGCGGTCCCTTCGGCTGAAGCGCGCAGCCCGCGCTCGATCTCGGCCCAGGCGCGCGTCTGCTCTTCGGTTAATTCCGAAACTTGAGTCATCGGCTCCCACGGCCGCACCTCGGCCAGCGGGTCGCGCCAGATCTCGGTCTCGCGCAAAACGATCAGCTCGCGATCTGCGAGTTCCTGCAGATCGGCAATGTTGCTGCCGCTCTCTGCATATACCCAGGATACGTTCACCGCGTCGGCAGTGCGCATCAGAAAACGCAATGCTGCCTGCCTGCGCTTCAGGGTCGCTCCAGTTTTTCCCAACGCCGGCATGGCGCCCTCAGCCGACTCCAACGGAACGGCGAGCTGCGCGGTGCGGATCGATTTGGGTCTTACGCTTACGGGAGGCAGGACCGATCCGCTGGTGAGCACGCCGCGGCGCACGAGTGCGTGCGCGCTCTTGCGCCAATCCACGTTGGAAAAATGCCGGTCGATCTGCCGTCCACGCAGCGGACCGCGCTCCGTTAGCAATTTGATAAGGCGCGCGGCTGTGGGCAACAACGGCGCACCCGCTTTCGGCTTGCCCTCCTCGCGGATCGCGAAGACCGTGTCTGCATGCTGGCCCAATCCGGGCGGAAGCATCAGGTCCACGATTGCGGCGAGGGGCGAGAGCGTGGACTCAGCCAGCGACTCGGCCAACGCAATTTGCGCGGGGGTCAGCACGGGATCCGGATCGAGCGCATCCAGCACGAGCTTGGTCTGCTCGACCGCCGGCGTATCCACAAAGCGCAGGATCACGCCCTGCACGGTCTGCTTCCCGAACGGCACCGACACGAGGTGCCCCGGGCCGACGCGCGCGGCCAGCTCGGCGCCGATCTCATAGTCAAAAACGCCCGCCACGGACGGGACATTTACTGCAATTCGGACGTATGGCATAGGTTAGAGGTTGCGCTTGAGAATGGCGGCCGCGCCGTAGCCGACGACCGAAGAATAATCTCCGGTCACATCGCCGGAGGTGGCATGCTTGAGGATTTGCACAGTGTCCGCGCCGAGGTCCCGCGCCGCCCACAAGACCGCCGCCAGCGCGCCCAGTCCGCAGGCAAAGCCCTGGCCGGCGCGCTGCACAGCAAATGTGCCTTCGGGCGAGAAGGCTTCGATCTGGGCCAGCATGGCCTGGTCGAACGCCAGCGCGGTTTTCTGATCATGGAAGTGCGAAAGGTCCGTACTGGCCACCAGCACAAAGTCCCGGCCTCGCAAAATCTTCGCGAGCGCTTTGCCCAGCGCCTCGGAAACGGCCGGCTCCTGCGCGCGCACCATGACCGGGAGCAATGCAAACGGTCCGGACAATGCACGCTGGAGGAACGGCAGCTCGATCTCGAGCGAGTGTTCGGGATCGCGCGGCACGGGCGCAAGCGTTAAGCCCAAATCCGATTGCAATTCAGAGTTAAGAAAATCGACCGCGGCACGCTCCACCGGGATATTCCCGAGAGGCGTGCCGTACGCCGCGTGCGAAGTTGTGATAAGAGGCTGGGGATACGGATGGTGCATCGGCGAGATCACGGCCGCCAGCTCGGGAGCCCGGCCGCGCAGCGCCGCGAACGCGTAGCCGGCGACGGCGCCCGAATAGCGATGTCCCGCATGCGGCGAGACAACTGCCACGACCTCGCCCGGAATGTCGGGCAGCGCGGCCGCGTCCATGTACTCATCCACGCGGCGGGCCAGGATGGCGGGATCTTCTTCGTACCAGGTGCCGGCGATCGGTGAAGGCCGCAGGTCGAGTGCCATCAAAAATATTGTAGCACAGTCAACTTAAAAGCCAATGAGGCCGGCGATTTGCCGGCCTCATTGTTGGTGATGAAATCTTAATTATGGAACGCGATAGCTTTCGATCACGGCATTGAGCGTATCCAGATACTGATCCTTGGCGCTGTCCACCCATTCGACGGTGAAGAACAGGAAGGTGGTGGTGCCGCGCGTCTCAAGGAACGAGATGCCTGAGTAACCGCCGCCCTTGGAGCTCCACGTCAGCCGTTCGCTGCCGTCTTTCATGATGCTGTCGTCGCTGACGCGGATGTCGCCTTCCGCGCCGGTGCTGCTGTAAAAAGTATTCAACAGATACAACGCGAAAGTGGCCTTCTGGGATCCGGAGAAGGCGGTGCCATCGTCGTAGACAATATTCTCCACCAACGCCAGCTCGTCCGGGGACTTGAACGTGTCGAAGTAGTAGGTGTTATCGTCCGCCACCGTCTGTTCGTGCGGCCAGTCGCCCGGGATTTCGATCGCGAACAAATCGTTCTGATCCTTGAAGGTGCTCAGGCCGCCGGAGTTGGAAGCGCCGGCAGCAGTCGCCTCCGCTGGAGGCGGGGCCGCGGTATCGTGGACGACGATCACGATCGGCGTGGGGGTGGCGCCTCCGCCGCCGCATGCCAGGCTGACAACCAACATAAGAGCCACAAAAGCAAAAACACGCGCGAGAGCTTGCACTTTCATTCCATCCTCCTCCGAAGATTATTGAAGCGTGTTTCGGATTATATATTGAATTGATTTCTTCGGGCAAGGACGAAATCAGTCGGACGACGGATTCAGCACGACGCGCGTCGCATTGAAAGCCAGCTGCGGCAGATCGTCGCGGTCGAACCACTCCACCCGATCGGCGTCGTCGCCCGCCTGCAGCTCGCCTCCGACGATCTCCGCCACGTACACGATGACGAAGTCCGCGCCGCGCGGGTGCTCGCGTCCGGCGACGACGTCCAACACCCGCTGCACGCGGACCGTCAGACCGGTCTCCTCCCAGCACTCGCGCTCTGCCGCCCGGGCTGGGTCCTCGTTGGCGTCGACAAAGCCGGCAGGCAGCGTCCATAGACCGCGGAACGGCTCGTTGACGCGCCGGACCAAAAGAACGCTGCGATCCCGTTCGATCAGGACCGCCGCGGCGACTTTCGGGTCGGCAAAATGGATCCAATGGCATTGCGGACACACGCCGCGCTCCTTCCCGAAGCGCAGTTCAAGAGTCAAGGGCGAGCCGCAGCGCGGACAAAATCTGACTTCGTCTCGCATGGATCTCTACGGTTATGAGGTTTTTTTTGGGGAGTCCGGCGTTTACCGCTTCGTGCGCTGGAGATTGGCGCGCCAGTTCCGGTCGTTCAGATAGCGCACGAGCCAGGCTGCGCCCGCCAGGACCAACGCGGCGATCAACAGTCTCGATTGCCATGGATACGGAACGCGCAGTGCCGGCTGTACTTCGGGCTGCTCGTTTGCAAATCCTTTCGCCATGATTTCCGGCGTAGCGGTCCCGGCGACGCGCGCCGAGTCGGCGGTCTCCAGCGTCGGCTCGATCTGAGCCTCGGCTGCTTGCATCGTCGCAGGCGGTTCCTCCTCGGGTGCCCCTCCAGCGCCGGCGCCACCGAAGGGTGCGGCTGCCGGCGCCGCAAAGCCGAGCGCCGGCGGATTGGAGACGAGGTTGATCGCGGCCGTGAAGAGCAGAAGAATGGTGGCCAGCGCGCTGGCGAAGCGCAACACCGGGTAGACGCGCGGCAGTGGCGGTCGCAGGCCGGCCATCGCGGGCGTCAGCACGAAACGGCGCGGGGCCTTGCGCGCCGGAAGTTTGCGCAATACGGCGCGGGCAACGCGCAGCTCGTCCATAACGGCGCGCAGCTCCGGTTCCGACGCGAGGCGAGACTCGAGGCGCGCGGCATCGGACGGGCTAAGCGTCCCGTCTGCATACGCGGAAAGAAGTTCGATCTCGCGGAAAGAAGGCGTCGTCATATGCGGCTCTCTTCTTCCAGACGAAATGCAGCGGGCAAAAGTTCCGTGAAGCCGCGCAGGCACTCCCGTAAGCGCAGTCTGGCGCGCGCCAGCCGACTCTTGATCGTGCCGAGCGGCGCGCGTATGGAGACCGCCACCTCGCTGTAATCCAGTCCCTGGATGTCGGCCAGCACAACCACGGTGCGGAAGTCGGTGGGCAGCGCGTCAAGACAATGTTGGATGGCGTGCTCGAGTTCGTCGGCTTCCAATTCCTGCTCCGGTGTCATCGCCGGATCGGCGAGCCAGCGCGGGCTTTCCAGCTCTTCACCCTCTCCGGTTTCGGGCTCGAGCGGCACTGCGGGCCGGCGCTTCCTGCGACGCAACTCGTCATAGCATGCGTTGGTGACCGTGCGCGATAGCCAGGCGCGGAACGAACCGCCGCGAAAGCTGGTGATATTGCGGAACGCGGAGAGAAAGGCGTCTTGCGAGGCGTCCGCGGCGAGCTCACCGTCGCCGAGGATGCGCAGCGCGGTGTTGTACACGGAGTCCTGATACGCCAGCACCAGCGAATTAAAGGCATCCAGATCGCCCTTCTGGGCCGCGTGAATCAGCGCAAGTTCGTCCATTAGAAGATATTTTATCACGGAGCATTTTTGCAACTTTTTCGTTAAGCAGGATAGGCACGTCCATCCGATAAAAGGAGCGCAACATGAGCATCTTAGTCTGGATCATTGCTGGTATCGTCGCCGGCTGGCTAGCCGGGATGATCGTGCAAGGCAGCGGCTACGGCCTGCTCGGCGACCTGCTCATCGGCCTGATCGGTGGCTTGATCGGCGGGTACCTGGCCGGGCTCTTCGGCTTGCAGGCTGCGACCCTGCTGGGGCAGATCCTGGTGGCCGCCCTGGGCGGCGTGGTCTTCGTGTGGCTCGTGCACCTGATCCATCCAGGCGCTTGACCAGCATCAAATATGCCACCACCCCTCGTGGCTCCGGCACCAGGCAGGGGTGGTGTGATTCTGCGGACAAAGCTGCGTTGAAATTGCGAACGCGATATGCTAAGATATCGGCCTGGATCGAGGAGGCCGTGTCTTATGGAAAAAAAAGAACCGCTCGACCCGCAAATGGTTGCGGAGTTCGTCCGGTACGCGCACGCTGATCTCGAACGCGTGCAGGAGATGCTGGCCGAGGAGCCGACTCTCGTGAACGCGGCCTGGGACTGGGGCGGCGGGGACTGGGAGACCGGCCTCGGCGGCGCGGCGCACATGGGACGTCACGATATCGCCGTCTTTTTGCTGGAGCACGGTGCGCGCCTGGACCTGTTCGCGGCTGCAATGCTCGGAAGGCTGGATGTGGTGAAGGCCGCGCTCAACGCTTTTCCGGAGGCGCGCACGATCGCCGGTCCACACGGGATCACGCTCCTGGCGCATGCGCAGGCCGGCGGCGACGAAGCCAAGGCTGTGGTCGACTTTCTTTCGAAATAGGTAGGGATCCGATAACCCAAAACTCCTGCTTTCGCAGGAGTTTTATTTATGTGTCGGCACTGAAAAAAACAACGCATACAAACCCCGCCATAGCAGCAATGCAAGAGATGACGTGGCGATCAGCACCACCACAAATATCGGCGGGATCGGCTCATTCAATACCAGTCCTCGCAGGATGCCGCTGAGGGGCGCGACCCACAGCATGCTGTATGCCACCCGCCACAGCTGCCGGGGCTGGGAACATACGCTCGGATCCAACAGCCCGAACCATCGGGCGAGCAGGAACCAGGAAATGCAAAGCGGCACGTACAGCGCGGCCGCGCGCATCAGAAAAGAGCCGGCCAGTTCGCCATGTGAGGCGAATCCGATCAGCGTGATGATCGCCAGGGCAAGCAGGTCGCCCAGCGCCAGGATGATTGTGGGTCGGGGCATGTCTCGATCGCGCTTCCATGCAACGGCCCGCAGATTCTCTGCGGGCCGTTCATTTCATCGTTCTTCTTTTTAGCCGAAGTCTTCTTTGCGCAGCGCAGGGAACAGCAGCACTTCGCGGATGTTATGTTTGTCGGTCAGCAGCATGACCAGGCGGTCCACGCCCATGCCGAAGCCGCCGTTGGGCGGCATGCCGTAGCGCATGGCGCGCAGATAGTCTTCGTCGAGCGGATGTTTTTCCTCATCGCCTTCGGCGTAGTCCCGGCTCATCTCGATGAAACGCTGTTCCTGATCGAGTGGATCGTTGAGCTCGGTGAAGGCATTGCAGATCTCGAACCCGGCCACGTAACCTTCGAAGCGCTCGACCGTCAGCGGATCGCCGGGTTTGGATTTTGCCAAAGGCGAAATGTCGCGCGGATAGTCCAGCAGAAATGTCGGCTGGATGAGCGTGGGCTCGAGGAATTCCGCGAGCATGAAGTCGACCAGCTTGCCGCGCGTCGACTTTGGGTCCGGCGCCTTGCCGGCTTTTTGGATGGCTTTCAGCAACGTGGCGGCCGTCGGATGCCCGGCGATATCGATGCCACTGGTCTCTTTCAATCCGACGCGCAGCTCGAGCCGGCGCCAGGGCGGCGTGAAGTCGATCTGCTGTCCGTTGTACGTGATCTTCATCGAGCCCAGCACCTGCTGCGCCGTGTATGAGACCATCTGCTCGGTCAGTTCCATAACCTGCTCGTAATCGGCGTAGGCCCAGTAAAACTCCAACTGCGTGAATTCGGGATTGT
>DASXQN010000099.1:0-1756 GCA_036507155.1 Anaerolineales bacterium | reverse complement strand
TCCTTGCGCAACGCGTCACGTCCCAACACCTGCCGGCGGATCATCGTCGGCGTGTCGCGCCACGAGCGCTGGTATTCTGCGCTCATAAAACGTTCGATGGCGCGATCGACCGCTTCGCGCCGCTCGAGCATCACCAGGTGGCCGGAGGCCTGAATGTCAGCCTCCTCTGCGCCGGGGATCGACTGCGTCACCTGCTCGAAGAGCGGCCGCTCGAATACGAGGTCGCGGTTGCCGCGGATCACAAGCGTCGGGACGCTGATAGCCGGAAACTTGTCCCAACCGCGCCAGATGGCCATGTTCTCGTAATAGAACTGCTTGAGCGCGCGCGGCGGCGCGGCAAGCCAGCTGCGCGTCCACGGTCCGAACAGGCCCAGCAGCCAATCGGGCAGGCGCAATACCAGCCGGATGAGCGTGTTAAGCTTGAATTCGCCCGGCGTCGCGATCAGGATGAGGCGCTCCACGCGCTCGGGATGCCGCAGCGCGTACTCGCTGGCCAGCGCGCCACCGAACGAATGTCCGACCAGCACAAATTTCCCTTTCACCTTGAGCAGATCGAATGCGGCGTCGAGGTCCGCTTGCAACTGCGGCATGTCGTAACCGCGCGCCGGTTTGTCGGAGAGACCGTGCCCGCGCAGGTCCGGCGCGACGACGCGATTTTCCTGGGAGAACTTTTCGAGTTGATATTTCCACTGCAGCGCCTGGCCGCCGAAGCCGTGCAGGAAAACGAACGTCCGCTGGGGATGATCTGGAGAGATATCCAGGGCCGAGAGGCGCACCAGCGGATCGGGGGCCACGCGTACTTCGTGGCGGTACAGGTCGAGATCGATATCCATGAGGAGAGTAGTGTACAGGACATAATCCAAGTTGTCAATTTTTGCCATCCTCAATGCTTTCATCGCCGCTGCAGCGCTGCCGCGGCCGATCTTTAACGGTACGGGCGGGGTCACCCCGCCCCTTCGCCCGCGGCTTTGGATGAGCAGAACGGCCTCACACTCCGGGCTTACCGTGGACTGATTTCGGGCAGCTTGCGGCGCGAGCAACGCCCGTCTCTGCGGAGTCCCGGCCGGGCAGCAGAGACCGCCGAGCAGGATTCGGGGCCGGCCGCCTGACAAAACTGCAACGCAGCTGACGTCGGCTCCGTCTGCTCGATTTGGCCTTGTACGTGTAGAATAGATGGCGATGTGGAGATCAGTGTCCACGTCTGAACGGATCGAAGAACCAGTTGAACCGCCGTCGCCCCATTCGCTTGTCCATCCGCGCCAAGCTCACACTTCCGTATGTGCTGTTGTCGATCCTGATCGCGCTCGGCGGGGGCATGATCGTGACGCGGGTCGTGATGGATTCGCTCGAAGAGCGCTTTCTCAATCAACTGATCGAAACGAGGAAACTGGCCTCCGAATTGATGGTGAGTGAGGAAAACCGGCAGCTCGGCACGCTGCGGTTGCTTTCTCACACCGAAGGCGTCGCCGAGGCGATCCAGGCGGGTAACGAAAGCCAGGTGCTGGATCTGCTCTATCCGGTCACATTCAACGCCGGCGAGGACGTGGTGCTCGTCTTCGACGATCAGGGACGCGCCCTGACCTCGATCGAGCTGTCGGCCACCACCGGGAAGTACGAATTTTCCACGCTGCGGCCTGAGATGGGCACCCTGCCTTTCGCAGGCAAGGTATTGCGCCACATGACGGATGCGCTCGGCGATAAATATTCCGGCGTCACGCTTTCAGATTGGGGGAATTATTTCTTTGTCTCAGGGCCG
>DASXQN010000098.1:0-3103 GCA_036507155.1 Anaerolineales bacterium | reverse complement strand
GGCCGTTAATGACGGTCAGGTAACCGGATACGTCATGGACGAGACTGCTCCCGATGTGCATCTCACATGTCAACTCGGCTACGAGCTGAACCCAGGGATGCCGGCGCAGTGCGACTACGCTGTGGACGGGCTGGAGATGGGTTGTCCAATGGGCACCATCCCGACGCAGTTGGAGGGCGGCGCGTATTACTGCATGATGGAGCAGTCCGGGCCGATGGTGCCTATAGATGACGATCCCTTCATTACCGACGTACCCATGGAACTGCTGTATCCTCCGGAGAAGTGTCCGGCAGGCATGTATCTTGATATCGGGCTGAACGCCTGCGTCAGCCCCGGCCCGTACAGCGAGGGCTGCCGGCCGGGCTTCGAATTGGATTCAGCACTCGGCTGCTGCGCGCTACCGCCGGGCCCGAAGAAGGGCTATATCTTTCCTTGCCCCGACCACCTCGGCTATGACCCGGTGACCGGAACGTGCGACGTCTGTCAGCAAGGCTACGTTGTTGACCCCGTGACCGGAATGTGCGTTCCGGATACGACCGAGTATGGCTGGGCAGACTGTCTCGAGGGCCTCGTCTATAACCCGGAAACTGGAGCATGCGATCCTTTTTACATCTACGTTCTTGGCGGCGCACTGCACCGCGTGCAAGCCAGCCTGCAATTGCCTGAGTGCAGCACGCAGGACGACTCCAAATGCGGATCTTTTGGCAGTGCGGCCGCCTGCAACGCCGCTGGATGTACCTGGGATGCGTCTTCGAGGACGTGCAAGTAGCTTAAGTTTCCATGCATGAAAGATGCTCCGCCTAAATTTCACGCGGAGCATCTTTTTCAGTATTTGTAGAAGCCTCTACCACTTTTCTTCCCAAGATATCCCGCGTCCACCATCCTCCTGAGCAGCGGTGCGGGGCGGTATTTGTCCTCCCCTAGATCCCTCTGTAATACTTCCATCACAAATAAGACCACGTCCAGCCCGATCAGGTCGGCCAGCGCCAGCGGACCCATCGGATGGTTCATGCCGAGCTGCATGACTTTGTCGATCGCTTCGGCGGTACCCACGTTTTCGGATAGCGCGAAAATCGCCTCGTTGATCATCGGGCATAGGATGCGATTGGAGATGAAGCCGGGCGAGTCGTTGGCTTGCACCGGCACCTTGCCCATTGTCTTGCAGAGGTCCAAGATCGTGCTGGCCGTCTCGTCGGATGTCCCCAGGCCGCGGATCACTTCCACCAGCTTCATCAACGGCACCGGGTTCATGAAATGCATGCCAATGACTTTGTCCGGCCGGCCCGTCGCCGCGGCAAGCTTGGTGATCGAGATCGACGACGTGTTGCTGGCCAGGATCACACCGGGAGGCGCGGCCGCGTCCATATCTTTGAAGATCTTAAATTTCAGCTCAGGGATTTCGGTGGCCGCTTCGATGAGCAGATCGGCCGACTGCGCGGCGCCGAGATCGCTCACATACTTGATCCGCTCTGCGCCGGCTTTCTGATCGGAGGTCAAGGCGCCTTTTTCAAGCAGCTTGGCCGTGGATTTGTCGATGGCAGCCTTGGCTTTTTCGAGCGCGGCCGGCTGAACGTCCATGCAAGTGACGCTGAAGCCCGACGTCGCCGCAACCTGCGCGATGCCGTTTCCCATGGTGCCGGCGCCCACTACCAGAATATGTTTGATCATTCTGTTACTGAGTATGTCATTGCGAGCGACCGCAGGGAGCGTGGCAATCTCCGCGCCAATGAGGAGATTGCCACGTCGCCGCTTCGCAGCTCCTCGCAATGACATTTGCTTATTTTGCTCTTCTCCACGCCTCCACGCTTCCCTTCAATTGCTCGATGTGATCGGGGATGTGGCGCGCGTAAATGTCGAGCCACCTGTCAAATGTATACGGCTCGGAGTACTCCTCGTGAGTTACCGAGTGCGCGAATACCTCTTCCGGCAGCGTCTTGAGCAAGTTGTACGTGCTCTGGCGCGCGTTCTTGATGATCTGCAGCGACACGTCAGGGTCCTGCGCGAGGTAGTTCAGCGCGCCGGCCCACTCAGCCTCCTGGTAGCCCATCAGCTTGCTGCCGGGCTCGACGATCAGCTTGCGGACGCGCAGCGCGGCCATCGACTCACTGTCGCCCATGTGGACGAGAATCTCGTGCACCGACCAGTCCGTGGCGGACGGTTTGAAATCCCACGCCTCGCGCGGGACCTCGGCCAGCGCGGCCGTCAAGAGGCCGAATCCACGCCCGTACTGTTCGATCTTGTCATTACGTTCTTGCTTATTCACGGTTACCGCCTCCAAAATCTTGTTTGCACGTCCGAACGTTTGAACGTTGCAACGTGCTAACTTTCCAACTCTATTGCCATTGCAACCGCTTCGCCGCCGCCGAGACACAGGCTGGCCAGACCACGCTTCATACCGCGGTCCTTCAACGCGTAGATCAGCGTGGTCAACACGCGCGCGCCGCTGGCGCCGAGCGGATGCCCGAGCGCGATCGCGCCGCCGTTGACGTTGACCTTCTTCCAATCCCAGCCTTGATCAGATAGGGCGTAGCCGTCCGCCAGCACCTGCGCGGCGAACGCCTCGTTCAACTCGATCAGATCTACATCGGATAATTTCCAATTGATCTTCTTCAGCAGTTTGGGAATGGCGAGGGCAGGGGCGGAGAACAGGCGCTTCGGCTCGACCGCGGCCTGCGCGTAGCCAATAATTCGCGCAAGCGGCTTGAGTTTATTTTTATCGGAATGTGAACGCGACGCGATCACCACGGCCGCCGCGCCGTCGTTCATGCTCGAGGCGTTTCCGGCCGTCACTTTGCCGCCTTCTTTGAAGGCAGGTTTCAGTTTGGCCAGGCTTTCCAACGAGGCGTCGCTGCGCGGACCCTCGTCCGCATCAAAGACTGTCGGCTCGCCCTTCTTGTTGGGAATCTCAACCGGCACGATCTCTGCCTTGAACTTGCCCGCCGCCTGCGCGCTGACGGCTTTCTGGTGGCTCTCGAGGGCGAAGCGATCCATAGCCTCGCGCGTCACCTCGTATTCCTCACCGATGAACTCGGCCGCGTTGCCCATGCCCCAACTCTCGAACGGATCCCACAGACCGTCATTCAGCAACGAGTCGATCAACTGC
>DASXQN010000097.1:0-4812 GCA_036507155.1 Anaerolineales bacterium | reverse complement strand
TCGCGATGGCGTGCCAGGAGGCGGGCGTGCAGCCGGTGTTGGGACTCGAGATCGACCTGGCCGGCGACAAGTCCGCCGGCAGATTGGCGCTGCTGGCGATGAGCCTGGAAGGCTGGGCAAATCTATGCCGATTAAGCAGTGCCCTCGCGCTGCGTGATGATCCAGATTCCGACTGTTCTATCGAACTGCTTAATTCATATTCAAACCACCTGATCGCGTTAAGCAATGAGCAAGGCGACTCCAGCGGACGCCGACTCGAAGAATTGAAACAGCTTTTCCTGGATCGTCTGTATGTGACGCTGCACACGCCATCGGACAAGGCCCCCGCGGAGCTCGCACGTAAGTTGCGGTTGCCGACGGTGGTCGCCCACCCGGTTTATTACACAAAGCCTGAGCAGTCCGCATTGCAGCGTACGCTGGCGGCCATCCGCCTCAACCAGCCGTTGAGCCGGCTAGCGTCAGCCGCCCGAGCCCCGAAGGATGCTTACTTCTTGAGCGCCGAAGAACTGCGCGTGCGATTCAAAGATTTCCCCGAAGCGTTGGCGGCAACCGAAGAGATCGCGGCACGTTGCAAGTTCGACCTGCCGCTCGGCATCGCCCACATGCCCACCGTGCCGCTTCCGCCGGGCATGACGGCCGCGCAGCACCTGCGCGAGCAAGCCATGATCGGCGCGCGCCGGCTGTATGGCGAGATCACGCCCGAGATCCAGGCGCGCCTGGACCATGAATTGGAAGTAATCGCCCGGATGGGCTTCGAACCGGTCTTCCTGATCGTCCAGGAGGTGCTCGATTTCGCCCGGAGGACCGGCGTTCCGTTTTCCTCGCGCGGTTCGGCGGCATCGTCACTGGTAGCACATTGCCTCGGTATCACCAGTCCCGATCCGCTGCGACTTAATCTTTATTTCGAACGCTTCCTCAATCCGGCACGCGTAACGCCGCCGGATATCGACACCGATCTGTGTTCGCGGCGGCGGGACAGCGTCATCCAGCATGTGTTCGAGGTCTACGGCGCGGCGCGCGTGGCCATGGTCGGGACGATCAACCGCTACCGGCCGCGCTCGTCGCTGGCGGACGTCGCGAAGGCGCACGGCCTGCCGCCGGCCGAGGTACGCGAGTTGGTGGATCGTCTGCCGTACGCCTGGTGGGCTCGCGTCGAGAGCGAAGAAGATGCGGCGCAGCCCTCGTCGGCGTTTGAAGGATTGCGCCTCGCGTATCCCTCGCAGGCGCATCAACGCATCTTCGCAGATGCGGAAGCGCTGCTCAAGCTGCCGAGGCATCTCTCCGTTCACCCCGGCGGACTGATCGTCGCGCCGGGCGCGTTGACGGACCTGGTCCCGGTCATGCGCTCCGGCAGTAAGGGTGTGATCATCACGCAGCTCGACCTGGATTCTGTGGAAGCGCTGGGACTCGTCAAGATCGACCTGCTCGGGATCCGCGGATTGACGGTCGTGGGCGATGTGGCGGAGTCAATTACAGTGAGCCGTCCCGGCGAGTATCAGAATCTGCTGTCCGTGCTGGATCAGACTCCATCTGAAGATGACCTGACCGCGCAGCGCGTCGAGGCCGGGCAGACCATCGGTTGCTTCCAGATCGAAAGCCCGGGCATGCGCTCCACGCTGCGCGAGATCCATGCGCGCAGCGAAGACGACATCATGGCCGCGCTGGCCTTGTATCGTCCCGGGCCGCTGACCGGCGGGCTCAAGAACGCGTTCGTGCGCCGCTTCAAAGGGGAGGAACAGGTCAGTCACTTGCACATTGCGCTTGCCCCGCTGCTCGATGAAACCTTCGGCGTCATCCTGTATCAGGAGCAGGTGCTGCGGCTCGCGCACGAACTGGCCGGGTTCAGCCTGGCGGAAGCAGACCTGTTACGACGGGCAATGAGTCATTTCGATCCGGGCAAGCGCATGCAGGAGCTCGAGCGTAAATTCATCGATCAGGCACAGGTCAAGAGCGGCATCCCAGCCGCGGTCGGCAAGCGGGTCTGGGATATGATGGCTGCCTTTGCCGGGTATGGATTTCCCAAGGCGCATGCCGCCTCATACGCACAGGTGGCGTGGCGATCCGCGTGGTGCAAAACATATTTCCCGGCGGAGTTCATGGCCGCGGTGCTCGCCAACTGGGGCGGCTATTACAGCCAGCGCGTGTACCTGAGCGAGGCGCGCCGCATGGGACTGGTAGTCCGGCCGCCGCACATCAATTACTCTTCCCACCAATTTTCCGTGAAGAAGGTCGAACCGGAAGGCGCGGTCCTGTTCATGGGGCTGGACCAGGTGAGAGACCTGACGCGACGAACGATCGAACGGATCATGCGCCAGGCGCCGTTCCATTCGGTGGAGGACTTTCTGGCACGCGCCGACCCGCGTCCGCAGGAGGCGCAGAATCTCGCATCCGTAGGCGGGCTGGATGGATTCGGCCGAGTCCCCGCCATTCTGCAACGGCTGCAAAAAGGGGGCTGGCAAAAAGATCAGATGAGTCTGTTCGAGGAGAGCGGCGTCTTCGATCCGTCGCGCTCGGAGGACGAAGATTGGTCGCTGAAGCAGAAGATGGCGGCCCAGCAAGATCTTTTGGGAGCCAGCCTCGCAGCTCATCCCCTGGAGCTGGTCGCCGAGGAGATCGCGGCTGCCGGTGCGATCACGACATTGGAGGCAGTGGGACGGATTGGCCGCAGGGTGACCGTGGCAGGCGTGCGGCAGACTTCGCATCACAGCCGGACGGCCAAGGGCGAGGGCTTGCTCTTTCTCAGCCTGGAAGATCTCGTCGGGACGTTGGAGGTGATCCTGAATCCACCGGTCTACCGCCCGATCCGGAGTGCACTCGATTCGAACGCGCCTGTCTTGCTGACGGGTATGATGGAGATGGATGCCGCGCGCGGCGAGCCGTTCTTGAGGGCCGAGAAGGCTGTTAAACTTTAATAGAGATTGTTGCAAGGGGGGTCCTTCAGCATGTCATTGCGAGCGAAGCGAAGCAATCTCCATCCGGATTTGGCATCACTGGCCGTGTTGGGGATTGCTTCTCGTAGACTCGCAATGACGGCGAATTGCGTGAAAAAACTAGGACTTCGAACGTCGATCGGCTTGCTGATGACCGATGTCGTGATGACCCCAGAGGAGAAATTAATGTCCGACTTGCAACTGGTGATGGTGCGCCATGGCGAAACCGAATGGATCGAACGCGGTCTGATCCATGGTCGATTGGATAGCCCGTTAAGTGCGACGGGCCGATTGAACGCGGAGTCCGCTGCCCGCTCCCTGCGGGGCGGGACCTTCGATGCCTTGTATTCAAGCTCGTCCGGCCGGGCCCTGCAAACGGCCGCGATCATCGGTGAGGTCGTTGGATTGAAACCTATTCCAGTGGAGGGTCTGCGCGAAACGGACTTCGGGTGGTTTGAGGGCCGGGCGCTATCTTTGCTGGACGCGGACGTGAAAAACCCGTTGCTCAAAGCACGCAACACGCTGGCGCGGTGGATCATGTCCGTGACGGGCGAGTCACCCGAGAAATTCTCGGCGCGTATCAGAAGCGCGATCGATACGATCATTGAAAATCATCCCCACGGCCGTGTACTGATCGTGACCCACTGGGGCGTCCTCAGCACGCTGGCATCGATCCTCATGGAGGGCGACCATCATCACCGGCGAAACTACGGTCCCTGGGGCGCCTGCAGCGTCTCGGAATTGCATGCTGTGAACGGTGCCTGGCAGGCGATCCGGTTGAACGACATAACGCACCTAAATTACAAATAAATGTAGGGGCGACCCTAAGTGCCATCATGCCCTGAAAGGGTACGAAGTGGTATGTGGTCGCCCTTGTTATTTCAACGGTCGTCCTTATTTCATCCGATGCGGCTCGTTGATCGCCACCGCGATGCGATCGCCCGCCTCCCAGACGTCAGACGCGCCTTTGGCTATTTTGCGGGACCAGGCCTCCAGGTCCCGCGCCGAAACGCTCACGCGCCCGCGCAATTCGGACAGCTGCGCGCAGTTGAGCGTCCGGATGATCGCCGCGGCGATGTCCGCATTCAACACCGACGGCTTGCCGGCGCGCACGCACTCTATGAAGTTACCGATCTCATCCCGGAACGAAATGTCTTCGGTGTGCGCGCTCTCGATCGGCAGCAAGCGCACGCCGAAGACGTGACTGGTTACCTTCAGAAAGTCCTCATCCTTTTCGTTCACGAAGCCCGTCACCGAGCCGAGGCTGCCGGTCACTTCGATGTAGCCGCGCACGTCGCTGCCGTTGTCGGCCCAGTCCGGCCACGTCCACGTGGCTTCGATCGTCACGGTCATCCAATCGCCGTTCGTTGGATTCACATAGCGGATCTTGAAATGCGCGTCGTCGTCGATCTCGATCGGCCGCAGATGTCCGTCGATGGGTCGCGTGCGGTTGCGCACTTCGATGCCGAGCGAGCGTACCTCCGCCGGCTGCTTGTCGAAGCCGAGCAGGAACCAGGTGGAGGCCACCGCGTGCGAACCGTAATCGAAGATGCCACCGCCACCGGCTTCGATCGGCGTCCAGAACCAGCCCGGGCGCCCGGAGCCGGGATAGCCGCGCGAGATGCGGATATTCTGCACCTCGCCGATCATCCCGCTTTCGATCACATGCCGGATGGCCTGATAGCGCGGGATGAACACGTTATCGTCGTTCAGTTGAAATAACGCTTGTGAGGCGCGCGCCGTTTCGGCGACATGCTGCGCCTCCCACCAGGTGCGCGCGAAGGGCTTTTCGGTCATCGTATGCACGCCGGCCTTGAGCGCCATGGCGGCGTAATACGCGTGATATCGCACGGTCGTGCAAATGTCGACCATCTGCACGCTT
>DASXQN010000096.1:0-14954 GCA_036507155.1 Anaerolineales bacterium | reverse complement strand
AGTCCCTTGTGGCTCGGATTCGTTTTGGCCCTGCTGGTCTGGGAGGCAATTCCGTGGGCCCTCTCTCTGCTCACGTTCCGGTATGGCTGGGCGGCGGCCTACCCCGGCTCCTGGAACTTGCTCGGGCTGATCCCGGTCTCGGCGGGCACCATCGGCCTTCTCTGGGGCCTGCTCCTGCATTCAGCTCAGACCCCTAAGCGCCTAACCTGGGCACCAGCAATGAGCTATCTGCTCCAAGACGGCCCATATAGTTTTTCGCGCAATCCGATGTATCTCTCTGAATTGATCCTCATGCTGGGTTGGGTTATCTTCTACGGGAGTGTCGCAGTCTTGATCGGATTCGTTGTTTGGTGGGCATTCTTCAACTTTTTTCAAATTCCGCAGGAGGAACGCGTCATGGAGGCAAGCTTTGCGGAAGCCTACCGCGCCTACAAGAACAAAGTCCCGCGCTGGCTGGGAAAGCCCTAAACGCCTGCCCGGTTGTCAGGCGGCCTGACATAGTCCGCCCCGCGAATCAGGGCGCGTATTTCGTACTTTCGTGCAATAATCGCCGGGGAGGCTTGCAAATCCGCCCCGCCGACCTGCCCCGCACGGCGGGGTACCCGCTCGCCTCGCGCGCGGGGCGCTTCGCGAACGCAAACCGTTAGCCCGCCCTATGCAAAATAGGGTTATTGAGACAATCCCCAAATTAGCGTCACAGGTTGCCATGCAGGATAGACAGCAACATCACCAAGAAGTTCAGGTTTTCCTTCAACAACATTTCTCAAACGAATTGTGGGAGTTAACACTACCAAATGGGACCGGAAATGAAACCTATTTTGCACATTGTAAAGACCATTCCTATTTCGTAAAGTTAGGCGTGGAGCCAACAAAATATCGGGTGGTTGCATCCATCGGCTTAACACCACAAGTGCTCGCGGCGGGGTCGCTGGGAGATGGTACATCTATTATCGTTCAACCTTACATTGCCGGAAAAAGACCCTCGCAGAGAGACTATCATAACCGCCTTGAACAATTTGCCTCAGCCATCAACTTGATACATCATAGCGCCGAAGTAAAACAGGCTCTCCCGGAAGCTTCATCCCACCTTTATGGCGTCGTAGCCCTGGAGTCGCTTGCCCGCGTGCAACAAAAATGGGAACGCCATAAGGCACTCGTTCCAAGCGTTGCCGCCTTTGTAGATGAGAGTCTCGATTATCTTAGACGGCAAGTTATGGATTTTCAGGGAACAGGTTTGATAGCCTCGCACAATGATATTTGCAATGCTAACTGGCTTATCTCGCCGGATGGAAAACTTTACTTGATAGATTTAGAGTCTATGTCGCTGGATGACCCAGCAGTTGATATTGGTGCAACGCTTTGGTGGTATTACCCGCCCAGGTTGCGAAAGAAATTCTTAGCAAAATCAGGCTACATAAACGACAAGGCATTTGAAAAGCGTATGAAAGTGCGAATGGCAATGCACTGCCTCAATATTACACTTCCGCGCGAACAGAGTCTTGATGGGTTCGACTCTGCTTCTTATGCCGAGACATTAACTGATTTCAGGGCTATACTTGCCGGCAGAGAAAACCCTGAAGGGTATGATGATTGAAGTTGGCCATGAGTTAGAAGCAAAAGGTTGGCTAGCACAGAGTGCGCTGGATCGGTGGGATTCGTCCGATAGACAAGCATTTTTCTGGCTGCGAATTTTCCTCGCCCTCGAGCATAGTCCACGCCCGCCCGCCGCCGCTTCCCCTCGCTACCCTTCGCTTCGCTTCAGGGCGGGTGCTCGGGGTGCTCCGCGAACGCAAACCGTTTGGCGCATGTCTTGCAAATCGCGCTTGACTTGTCGATCCATGTCAAGAGCGGAGGGCGGCCTCCGCGCGAAATCCATGAGTGGCTTTGAGGAGAATGCTATGACGTCTACTGAGGCAGTTGTGCTTGTAATTGTTGCGGCCGTTTGTGTGCTTTGGGACGCCCTGATCGTCTACCAGATCTGGAGAGGCGAGACATTCGCGTTTTCTTCTCAAAAGTATGAGCAGCCGCGGACGCGGGTCCGCAAGACCGAACCCGGCCCATTTTGGGTGTCGATCGGCATGCAATTGATTACTCCCAATGGAGTGATCCTGTATCTGCTTTACTGGCTGTCAACACTGGATAATTATGAATTCCTGCTTGTTATTGGGTATTTTCTGAAGGTAGTTTCTGGTTTTAGCTGAGGATTGTGCTGCTAGCAAAGACCTTGTCAGTGTAATATGGCATCTCATAACTCAGCGAGTCTTGCGCACCACAAGAACGCCTGATACGGCCCAGCTGCCGACGAAATGCCATTATGCCCTGAAAGGGTACGAAGTGGTAAGGTCCCGCAAAGCGGGGAGCGGGATCTGCCACGTGATGTCGCCGGAGCACCTGTCCCGAACACGTTCGCGGAGTTTATGCTGAGCGGAGCAACGTGCTCACCGTTCGTGCCGCTGTGAGATAGCAGCGTGAACTTCGTAAGGGGAAGCGCGCTAGATAATTGTTATCAAGGCTGCTGAAATTCTAGAACGCGTGTGCTATAATTTCCGCAGGGTGTCTTGCGGCACACCAATTCAAATGAACAGAAGGAGATTCTCATGAGCGCAGCTAAGAGCACCACTAAGAAGGCCTCACAGAAATCCGTCAAGCGCACCACCGTGACCGGCAAGACGTCAAAGGGATTCACCGACGATGAACGAGCCGCGATGAAGGAGCGCGCCAAAGAGCTCAAGGCGGAGGCGGAGAAGGCGGACGGGGAAAGCGCCTTGCTCGCGAAGATCGCCGAGATGCAGGGACCGGATCGCGCCATGGCCAAGCGGCTCCATGCCATCATCACGACCAGCGCGCCGGCCCTCTCGCCGAAAACCTGGTACGGTATGCCCGCGTATGCGAAGGACGGCAAGATCGTCTGCTTCTTCCAGAGCGCGCAGAAGTTCCAATCGAGGTACGCGACGTTCGGTTTTAGCGACGAGGCGAAACTCGACGAAGGCGCCATGTGGCCCACCTCCTTCGCGCTGAAAGAGTTGACTGCCGCTGATGAGGCCAGGATCGTCGCGCTCGTGAACAAAGCGGTGAGCTGAGGAGAGCAGCGCCCAGAGACTGAGCACATTTACAGACGTGCGGGAACCGCAGAATTATCTGAAGGGGCAAGGAGTTGAGCTGATGAGTGAGACTGACGGCAGCGCTGCGGGACCTGCATCCCTCATGCTGCTCGACCGCGATGGAAACCCGATCCTCATTGATCAACACGTTTAGGCAGCCGCCGGTTTTACGCCGATGAAGAAGGCCGCATGAAGCTCACCCTTCGAAAGCTGGTGAAGCACGGGCCGCCGCCTGGATTACTGGCGTTCGACGGCGATCTGGCGGTGGGCTGGTGTCAGCTTGTGCCGCGCAACGAATTGCCGTGGCTGGATCATACGCGGACCCTGCGGCGCGTAGACGATGTTCCCGTCTGGTCGCTTTCCTGTTTCTTTGTGCGCCGGGGATATCGCCAACAGGGCGTGATGACAGCGTTGATCGCCGCGGCGATCCGAACCGCCAGGAGCGCAGGGGCGCCGGCGCCCGAAGCCTATCCGGTGGATACCGATGCTCCCAAGAGCACTACGAACATAGATACAGGCACCGCTTCGGCGTTCGCGCGCGCGGGATTCAAGACGGTGGCCAGCCGCGCGCCTTCCCGGCCCATCATGCGCTTCATTTTCCGAAAATCAAAGGCTGCCTCGCAGCCAGGCTCCAGCGACAAGTCCAGTTAGCGGAGTATGCATGATCGGCGTACACGCAGCAGGGATCGATCACAGCTACAAACGAATAAACCGAACGCCCGCAAAGTGTCTGGTTTGTGGGGAATATTCCGAATGCCAGATTCTCAAGTATACAAAATCAACACATGTGTTTTACATAAAAATAAAGACGCTGGATGAGCAGTTCATTTTTGACTGGGAGAAATGCAATCACAGGGCGGTGCTGTACGATAAGGTGGACGTTTCCCGCTATAAGCTGGAGCAGGTCGACACCGGAAATCTGGGTGTGCCGTACTACCATGACATGAAGCTGCAGAAGATGGTTATGCCCAAGAAGATCGCTGCGTGGAAAATCGCGGTGATCGTCGTACTCGGGCTGGCGCTGGGCGTTTTGCTTGCGATGCTGCTCGATCGGCTCGGCCTGCCATTTGTGCCGTGACCGGTCGCGGTTTCCGACTTTCGGCCGGGTTTCGAGAGGGTGGTAACACGCTCGATGGGAACGTCGCCGATTATTGGTACAGAGAACACCCTGAATGAGGACGATCAGAATGGAATCTTAATGAACAAGCCCATCAATAGGAATCAAAGCATCATCGATGAGTTTCGTGCAAATGCAGGCAAGGTCGGCGGGCATTTTGCCGGGAGAACGCTGCTCCTTCTGCATACAACGGGCGCAAAGAGCAAGGAGGAGCGCGTCAACCCCGTGGCCTACGTGCGGGATGGCGATCGGTTGGTGATCATTGCTTCCAAGGGCGGATCTCCGACCAATCCCGCCTGGTACCACAACCTTCTCGCCAATCCGCTCGTCACGGTCGAAGTAGGCACCCTGCAATATCAAGCGCGCGCGGCGGTGGCGGAGGAGCCGGAACGATCCCGTTTATATGACAAGATGATCGAAATGATGCCGTCCTTCGCGGAATACCCTCGCAAGACGAGCCGGATCATACCAGTCGTTGTGTTGACCCCTACTGCGTAAGTACCGGCGGCGCAATATGGTTGAGGGTTCTGCGCAGATCTTCTAGCGCGACCAACCCACAATGAGCTAGAATACCGAGAATTTCCTACGCGGAGGCATCCATGCTATATCTGGCACTGAAAGTCCTGCACATCCTGGCCGTAGTCCTTTTCCTCGGGAACATCATCACCGGTCTGTTCTGGAAGGCGCACGCAGACAGATCGAGTAATCCCGAAGTTATCGCACATACTTTCGAAGGCATAATTCGCAGCGACAGGTTGATCACCATCCCCAGCGTGATCGCAATCGGCGTGGCCGGCGTCATCGCCGCGATCATTGGCAAGCTGCCGATCCTGGGCACCGGCTGGATCTTTTGGTCGATTGTGCTGTTCGCGGTTTCGGGATTGGTCTTCTCGATGCGGGTCGCGCCGCTGCAGGCAAAACTCGCCGAACTGTCGCGTGCCGACGGGCCAAAGGGAAAGTTCAATTGGGCGCGGTATCACGCGCTTTCGAGAGAGTGGGAATTGTGGGGGCTGTTCGCGATCCTCACGCCCCTGGCAGCCGTGGTGTTGATGGTGTTCAAGCCGGCTATCCCCGGGCTCTAACGGTCAAGCATTTCTTGCAAACGCTGCTTCACCGCAGGCCACTCGGTATCCAGAATGCTGTAAAACACCGAATCGCGCAAACGACCATCCGGCAGGATCATGTGCTTGCGCAGGATGCCTTCCTTCTGCGCGCCGATCCGTTCGATGGCGCGCTGTGAGCGCTCATTGAGCAGGTCCGTCTTTAGTTGAAGCCGGATGGCGCCCAGGGTTTCGAACGCATGCTGGAACAACAGCAGCTTGCATTCGGTATTAACAGGCGTCCTCTGGAAATCGGGTCCGTACCATGTCCCGCCAACCTCCAACCCGCGATGTTCGGGGGTGATATTCAGATACCGGGTGGCGCCGGCCACTCGTCCTGATTCCAGGTGTATCACCGCAAACGGCAGGTCTGTGCCCCTGGCCGCGGCGGCAAGTATCCCACCCACCCAAGCGCGCATGTCATCGACCGATTTCATATCGCCATAGAGGAGCAGGTTCCAGAACGGCTGGCCGACCCCGATTTCCGCGAGGGCTGGCACGTGCTCCAGCGTGAGCGGCTCAAGGCGAACATACCTGCCGGAAAGAATGACCGGTCTAATATCCATCAATGCATCCACTCCGTTTCGGATTTGTCTCGTGATGGCAAATACGGCATTTCAGGACCCTGCACATGCAGCAGATCGGACAACGCGGCGCGCATGGCAATGCGATCGTCCCAGGCGTACTCGATCGCTCCGAAGCACATGGATTGCTCGTGGCCCTTTCCGCACGCTATCACGACGTCGCCGGCGCGCGCCAGGCTGACGGCCAGGCGTACGGCTTCGCCGCGGTCCGGAACGCGCCAGAAGGTCTCCCCTTCGCGGCCGCCCGCTGACGCTGCGCCAGCCGCCATTTCGGTCAAGATATCGTCTAATGATTCGCTGCGCGGGTCCTCGGCGGTTAAGATGCTGAGGTCAGCCAGCTCGGCCGAGGTCTCGGCCATCATCCGCCGTTTCTCCTTATCGCGCAAACCCGCCGAACCAAAAACTGCGATGACTCTGCCACGCGTCAGCTGATGGGCGGCTTGGAGAGCAACTTTGAGCGCGTTCGGCGTATGCGCGAAATCCACGATGGCGGTGAAATCCTGGCCCACATCGATGCGTTCCATACGTCCGGGGATGCCGGCCAGCGCAGCAATCCCTTGCGCGGCGACCAGTGGATCGATCGCCAGGCCCACCACGGTCGCCGCGAGCGCCGCCAGGCAGTTTGACACGTTGTAAGCACCAACCAACTGACTTTTGATGTATACACGAAAATAGCTGCCAACCGCTTCGAAGGTGATTCCTTCCCCTGTGTACGTGATTTCTACGGCGCGGACGTCCGCGCCCTGCTCCAATCCATAATTGACCTGCGGAACCTTCGTCAATTCGTGTAAGAACTTGAACGACGAATCGTCGTGGTTGATCACCGCGAGGCGCGCATTGCCGTGCGGCTTTGGCGGTGTCCGTTCGAGGCTCTCGAAGAGCCGCGCCTTCGCAGCGCGATAGTTTTCGTACGACCCATGCTGGTCGAGATGCTCGTGGGTAATGTTCGTGACGACGCCGATATCGAATTCGCAGGCGTCCACGCGATGCTGGGACCAGCCATGCGATGTGGTTTCCAGCACTACGTGCGTGAGCCCTGACTCCACCATGCGCGCGAGATAACGCTGCAGGTCATGCGCATCCGGCGTGGTCACGTGGAAGCCGGTATCCACCACCTCTTCGCCGATGACCGCGTTGACCGTGGAGATCATGCCGGCCTTCAATCCCGCGGCCAGCAGGATGCGGTGGATCAGATTGGTTGTCGTGGTCTTGCCGTCGGTGCCGGTCACCCCGATGACCGTCAGCTTGCGACCCGGCCAATCGTAAAACGCGGCAGACAAATAGGTCAGTGCCCGACGCGAGTTGTCGACGCGGATGTATGGCACGCTCAGGCCTTCGATCGTGCGCTCCCCCAACACGGCGGCAGCCCCGTTCGAGATGGCTTGCACGATGTGATCGTGCCCATCCGCAGAGCCACCGGGAATGGCAACGAACAGCATGCCAGGCCCGACCGAACGACTATCCAGCGCGATGCCGCTGATCGCCACCCCGGGGAGCTCTGCCGGCGAAAATGAAAAAGGATAACTTGCAAAGAGATGCTGAAGTTGCATGTGGGCTTAAAAAGAAGGGAGGTTTTTGACGGATTGTATCGTCAAAACCCTCCGGCGTGCATACACTCGTCAGACCGTCGGAGCGGCTTCCGCCGCGGCCTTCGTCATCTTCGTCTTGAGCATCTTCAAACGGAAGGTTTCCTCACGCTCGCGTTCTTCGAGTGAGCTCACGATGAAGGCGATCATGTTTTCATACTGCGGGATAAAAATGTGCTGGAGCGCATTCACACGGCGCTGGGTCTTTTTCAATTCATTGGCCAGGCGCCAGACGGCCGCCGTGAGCATGGAGAGTTGAGGCACTTTCAACAGCACCTCGCGGAATGCTGCGGTGGCTTCATCCAGAACGGCAGGCGTATCACCCGGACTATATAGCAACTTCGGCGGCTCGCCGCGCGATTCGATCTGCGGGATTGCCACGCCCATGATGCCGCGCAGGCGGATATGCACGTCGACCGTCTTGTTGACGGCCAGGGCTGCCCACTCGACATGGTCGCTGCCCATCACCAGCCGCGCCTGTCCCATGGCCGCGTAGGCGCTTTCCAGCAGCGCCCAAACTTCCTTCTGCAGCGTGTCCGCTTCCTTCGCCACACGCACGAGCTCGTTGGTCAAAGCCTCGCGCTTGCGATCCAGGATCTCGTAGCCTTCACGCGCGAAGCGCAGGTCCTTCTTGAGCCTGATCAGATTCGTGCGAGTCGGAGCAACGCTAATTTGCGGCATCGTCGCCCTTGTAATACTGTGCGATCTCGTCCAGCGTTACGCGAGTGAGTTCCTGTTTCGGCAGCATGGAGAGCAGCTTCCAACCGATCTCGAGCGTGCGTTCGATGGTGCGATTCTCCGTGAAGCTCTGGTTCACAAATTCACGCTCGAAGGCACGGCCGAACTTCAAGTAGCGCTGGTCGACGTCGCTCAGCTCTTCTTCGCCGATAACGCTGGCGAGCGCGCGCACGTCCTGCGTTCTGGCGTAAGCGGCGTACAGCTGCGCGCCCCAGCGCGGATGATCGTCGCGCGTGCGGCCCTTGCCGATGCCGTCCTTCATCAACCGGGACAGGCTGGGCAATACCGAGACGGGCGGGTAAATACCCGCAAAATTCAATTCACGTCCTAGCACGA
The DNA here is from genome assembly GCA_036507155.1 of Anaerolineales bacterium. GTDB lineage: Bacteria > Chloroflexota > Anaerolineae > Anaerolineales > Villigracilaceae > DASXQN01. Next base: position 6,392 of record DASXQN010000096.1, on the reverse strand, counting down.
TCTGCCCTTCCGTGATGTAACCGGTGAGGTCGGGCATCGGATGCGTGATGTCGTCGTTCGGCATCGTGAGGATCGGGATCTGCGTGATCGAGCCGTTGCTGGTGCGGATGCGGCCGGTGCGTTCGTACAATGACGCAAGGTCGCTATACAAATAGCCCGGATAGCCCTTACGGCTCGGGACCTCTCCGCGCACGTTCGAGATCTGGCGGAGAGCTTCGCCGTAGTTGGTCATATCGGTGAGAACGACGAGCACATGCATCTCACGCTCGTACGCCAGATACTCGGCCAGCGTGAGCGCGGCGCGCGGGGTAACGATGCGCTCGACCGGCGGATCGTCCGCAAGATTCAAGAACATCGCCACACGGGTCAGCGCACCGCTCTCGGTGAAAGAGCGCCGGAAATAATCCGCGACGTCATTCTTCACGCCCATGGCGGCAAAGACGATGGCGAATTGCTCGCCCTCAGTCTGCGGCGCTCCGGCCACCCGGCCGAGCGTAGCCTGGCGGACGATCTGCGCCGTCAGCTGATCGTGCGGCATGCCGGCACCGGAGAACAGCGGCAGCTTCTGGCCGCGCAGCAGCGTGTTCACCCCGTCGATAGTGGAAATGCCGGTTTGGATGTAATCGCGCGGGTAGACGCGCGCGGTCGGGTTGATCGGCTGGCCGTTCACATCCGCGAAGCGGTCCGTCAGCGGCTCGGGCCCACCGTCAATAGGATTGCCGAGGCCGTCGAAAATGCGGCCGAGCATCTCTTCTGCGACCGGCATGTGGAGCGTGGTACCGAGAAAGCGGACGCTGGTTCCGTCGATCGATAGACCAGTGGAGCCGGCGAACACCTGCACGACCGCAACACCCTCGCCGACCTCCAGCACGCGCCCGCGGCGCATTCTGCCGCTGGCATCCTGGATCTCGACGACTTCATCGTAGCTGACGTTTGCCGCGCCCTCGACGACGATGATCGGTCCTTCGATGCGGCTGACGCCGACGACTTCCTGGCCGCCTGTTACTGTTATCTCACTCATCTGTACTCCGCATCCAATTGACCCATTTGCTCGTCAATTGCCTTTTGAATGTCTTCCATTTTGCCGAGCTCTTCATTTGAGATCGCCGATTTCATGCGGATGATCGTGTCTACGACCGGCAGATCGTGGATCATCGAGATCGGGGCGCCGCGCTTGACAATGCTCATGCCGCGATCATGGAAATAGAGTACAAGCTCCAGCATGCGAATCTGCTTTTCAACGGACGAATAGGCGTCCACCGTATCCATGGCATTCTGCTGCAGGATGGCTTCGCGAATGAGGCGCGAGGTCTCAAGCACCATGCGCTCTGCATCCGGCAGCGCGTCCGGTCCCACCAGCTTGACGATCTGCGACAGCCGGCTTTCTTCACTGAGCAATTCCATGGCACGGTTGCGCATGCCCAGCCAGTCCTTGCCGACCTTCTCGCGCCACCAGTTCGCGACATCTTCGACGTACTCGCTGTAGCTATCCAGCCAGTTGATCGACGGAAAGTGCCGTGCGGAGGCAAGTGATTTGTCCAGCGCCCAAAAGCAGCGAATAAAGCGCTTGGTGTGCTGGGTGACCGGCTCGGAAAAGTCACCACCGGGAGGCGAGACCGCGCCGACAACGCTTACCGATCCCTGCGTGCCGTTCAAGTTTTCGACAAAGCCGGCGCGTTCGTAAAACTCGGCCAGCCGTCCCGCCAGATATGCGGGATAGCCTTCTTCCGCGGGCATCTCTTCGAGACGACCGGAGACCTCGCGCAACGCCTCCGCCCAGCGGGAAGTTGAATCCGCCATGAGGGCCACACTGTATCCCATATCACGATAGTATTCCGCGATCGTGATACCAGTATAAATGCTGGCTTCACGTGCGGCCACGGGCATGTTGGAAGTGTTGGCGATCAGCACCGTGCGTTCCATCAGCGGCCGACCCGATCTGGGATCGACCAGGTGTGGAAACTCCTGCAGCACTTCCGTCATTTCGTTACCGCGCTCACCGCAGCCGATATAGACGATCACCTGGGCATCCGCCCATTTCGCGATGCTGTGTTGTGTCACGGTCTTGCCGGAACCGAACGGGCCCGGGATCCCGGCCGCCCCGCCTTTCGCGATCGGAAAGAATGTGTCCAATACGCGCTGCCCGGTGATCAGCGGGATACTGACGCCGAGCCGTTTGATAAATGGCCGCGGCCGGCGCACGGGCCAGCGCTGCAGCATGCTCAGGTCCTTCTCGGTCTTGCCGGACTTCAGCTTGGCGATCGGATCCGTGACGGTGTATTCACCGGCCGCGGCGACCCACGAAATGGTGCCGGCGTCATCCGGATGAACCATCACGCTATGCTCGAAGGTTTCGGTCTCCATGACGATGCCGAGAACAGCGCCGCCTTTGACCTCGTCTCCCACCTTGGCCTTCGGCGTGAACTTCCAGCGCTTCTCCCGACTGATCGGATCGAATCGGCTGCCGCGCTGAATGAACGAGCCCTGGGCCTTCTCGATCAGCGGCAGCGGACGCTGCACGCCATCGTAGATGCTCTGGATCAACCCCGGGCCGAGCTCCACCGACAAAGGCAGCCCGGTGCCGTACACCGGTGCGCCCGGCTGCATACCTGCCGTTTCTTCATACACCTGGACGGTGATCGTGTCGCCCTTGAGACCAATCACTTCGCCTACCAGGCGTTCGTCGCCCACCTCGACCAGCTCGAGCATGCCGACCTTCCGGGAGCCGCGCGCCCGAACCACGGGCCCGCTGATCCAGGTGATCTTGCCAACTTGATCGCTCATGCCTGTTCTCCCATCAGCACTTTGTGGACCGCGGAGCGCAGACTGCTGCGCAAGCGGTTCAAGCGCGTTTCGAATGTGTTGTCGTACTTCAGCTTGCCGCCCGCGGCGGTGACCACCACTCCGATGCCTTCGTCCAGCACGACGCCCAGCTTGAACTCGCCCTTCAACTCCTTGGCAATCTCATCCAGCGCACCCTTCTTGAGCGCCTTCTGCGTCGCCTCATCTGCCATGATCTCTGCCTGGGTGACGGTGAGCTGCGTCAGGGCTTCGCGAAGCAGCATTGCCGCGATGCGGTCGTACTCAGGCCGCTTCGTGATGGCAGCCAGCTGTTTATCGGCTTCATCGAATACCTTGTCGAGCAGCAGCTCGCGATTTCCCAATTGCGTGGACCGCGTCTTAAGTTGCACCGTCGCGACGGCCTGGCTGCGAAGGCGCTCTGCATCCTGCTGCGCGCGGTCGAGGATCGCCTTGCGTTCGGCTTCGGCCTGCTCCTGAGCGCGCTTGCGAATGGCGTCCGCCTTCTCATTTGCTTCGGCTTGCAGTTGTTCGGCTTCTTCGCGAGCCTCGGTCAGGATCGCGCGAGCCAGCATCTCGATATCTTGAGTCTCTGTTTTCATTGATCGTCAATCCAATCTCTATATTCCGCTGCCGCAGGAAATGCACGAAACCGGACTCATAGCTTGATCCCGATCGCCCGCAGGACAATGTCGCCAAGGGATGCCTGGCCCTCCGGAACGCCGCCGGTCGACGGTATTTCGACGACCAACGGGATCGTGCTGCGGAGTTTCAGGTGCTCGATGCGGGCAGGGATCAATTCGGCCACATCCTGCGTAACCAGCACGATGCCAACGTCCTTCGCCGCCTGCGCCTCGTCCAGCGCCAGATTGACCTCGGCCGCGGTCGTCGCGACCCTGCCGCCTACTCCGGCGAGGGAGAAACCCAATACGGCGTCGGGATGGCCGATTACGAGGACCTTCATCGTTGCCTAGCCAAACAGAACCAGGAAAGAGATGAGCAGACCGTAGATGGCAACACCTTCAGCCAGACCGACGAAGATCAGCGAGCGACCCAAAGCTTCCGGCTTCTCAGCAATCGCGCCGATGGCGGCCGCGCCGGTACCGCTCACGGCCACGCCCGCGCCAAGGGCGGCCAAGCCCGTGGAGATGCCGGCGGCAAGGGATGCATAGGGATCGGCTGCCGCCTCTTGGGCCACGATGCCGGCCGCCAGAACGGTCTCGGGCGAAACCAGCCACACGGCCACGATGCCGAGCGCCATCAAGACCAAGAAAAGGTTGTAGCTTTTGAACCCAAACACCAAATTCTCAGCTGCCTGGACGGGGTTCCTGCTGCGCAGGCTCATAAAGTACATCACGAACGGCACCAGGGGTATGAGGGTCGCCAGCGTAACAATAACGATTTTTGCCATCTTACTTCTCCTTTTGGATGATTGAGACTTGCTCTGTTGTATTATTTCAACTACTTCTTCGTTGCCGGAGCAAGCGAGAGCGGCTCGTACGCCGAACCCCCGCCAAGGAAGAACTTGCTAAAGAACTCATAGTAATGCAGGCGCATCGTCTGAATCGTGACGATGAATCCTTCCAGGCCAATCACAAAGAGATTTCCAAGGACAACCACAACCCAATAACCGACTGTCCCTTCGCCGCCCGCCAGCCTTGCGATAACAAATACAGCGCCCGTGAAACCAGCATGGACGATTGCAAATGCACCGACACGCACATAGGACAGCGTGTTACTCAACATGCTGATGAACTTTTCCAGCACTTCAGCCGCGGATTGCACGGCAAACATGCCCCACCCGCCCTCGACCTCAAAATGACCGGTGTGCATCCAATGCTGTAACGGATGAGAGAAGATGGTGGCCAAAAACAAACCCACCAGGAAGAGTATTCTTGCAATTGCCACCACAGGGCCAATTCGACCGACGGCTAGAAGAAACGGGGGCAAAAAGCTTTCGCCGGTAAATATGCCAGCTGCAACATTTCCCAGGAGGACCAAAAAGGAAAGGTACAACATCAGGCCAGCCAGCCCGTTTGAGTCGAAGAAGAAGCGTCCCCAATTTCGAGAGCGGGCCGCGTTATAGAGATTCGCCAGGTGCGCAATGATGAGCAGCACAATGCCCGCTCCGATCGCGACTTGCAGAATACCCAACACGTCATGAATCGGGCTCATCCAGAAAAATCTCCCGAAGAACGGATGATGCGGCAAAATTTCTTCAAACCCAAATATGCTGCCGAAGAGGAGGCCAAAGATCGCGCCGCTTAAACCGCAGGCTACTAAGAGTCCTCCCAGGCTGGTTTTTCGGGATAAGATCAAGCCGATCGCGGCTAATACCAAGCCATGACCCACATCACCAAACATCGCGCCGTACAACAAAGGAAAGGTGATCGCGATCATAAAGGTGGGGTCGAGCTCCTCATAACGGGGCCGGGAATAGGTATTCACCAGCGTCTCAAATGCCCCGAGGAAGCCCGGATTCTGCAGCGCAACCGGGACATTTGAAGCATGCCCGGAGGGCTTTGCAGGGATCACCTCGATCAAAATCTCCTTGGAGGCTTGCTTCAACTGCTGCCTCAGCTTTGCAAGATCAGCAGAGGGGACCCAGCCCACAACTACATACGTGTGGCGCAGTTGACCGAACCTCGCGATCGCATCGGCCATGATCCGGCCCGTGTGCACCACCCGCCACAAGTTATAGAGTTCCTTTTTGTGGACCCCGGCCAGCTTAGCCAGCGAGCGCTCCAGTTCCGAAATTCTCTGCTTTGAAGTCGCGATCTGCCTGGAAATCGACCGCACGATCTCCGCCGGCGTACCGTCGAACTCTTCAGGCATCGTCAGCGGCGTCAGGTACGCGCTGCGCGCGGCACGGTCGAGGATATCTGAATTGCTGCGCGGACCGAGCAACCACACAACGGGCTTCTTGGGGTCCTCGCGCAGGACAAAAAACGTGTGCGGAACCCTGGACAGGCTCGTTTCGAGGCGGCTCACGCTATCCGCAGGCATGATCCCTGGAAGCGAGTACAAATACGTCGATTTGCGAAGTGCCCCGATCTCGACATTAATGTCCGCGATCGGTTCCAATTGATGGAGCTGGCTCTCCGACTGTTCCAGTTTCTTCTTCTCGGCGGCCAACTCATCGCTGGTCGCCTTGACCTCGCGTTCGATGCGTTCCACCGCGGGCAGGAGCACATCCATGTTGGCGGGGGGATCGACCGCGTAAGGTCCGGAGTATTCCTCCTGCAGATTCAGGTTCTGCATGATGACCTGGATGCGGCGTTCAAGCGTCGAATAACCGGCGGCCGTTGCCTGCCAGGTGCTTGGACCAAGGTTCTCAAGCCCCAGGTAGGTGCTGTCGATCTGATGAAAGGTACCGTGGCTGCCCAGCACTTTCGTCACGGCCACGAGGTCCTTGGCCGGGATGATCAACTCCACTTCGCTCATCGCTTTCGGAAAAAACATGGCATCTCCATCTTCAAGGCAGGTTTTTCAGCCGGGCCCGGCAACGTCCCTCAGCGAACGCGCCCGAGTGCAGCAATCAGCGCCCAACGATCTCTGCTACGCAGCAAGCAGACTGGGCTTCAAGAGGAACG
>DASXQN010000095.1:0-7607 GCA_036507155.1 Anaerolineales bacterium | reverse complement strand
GGTGGAGGCGATCCAGGCGGCCGGCTTCAAAGCGGTGCGCACGTTGATCTGGATGGAAGCGCCGGGTGCAACCCGCTAGGTGAATCTGCGTACTTGTAAGCAAAAGGAGTCACAATGACAAAATTCTTCATTCGCTGGGTGATCAATGCCATCGCACTGTATCTCGCCATCTTTTTGCTGGACGGCCGCGGCCTGGAGTTCACGGGGGATTGGCTTTCGATCATCTGGCTGGCCCTCATCTTCGGTTTGGTGAACGCGTTCCTGCGGCCGCTGCTCGCGCTGCTGACCTGCCCGCTCATCATCCTGACGCTGGGCCTGTTCACGCTGTTGATCAACACCTTTCTCTTCTGGCTGACCGGCCAGATCGGGCAGGCCTTCGATCTCGGCCTCACCGTCGAGGGCTTCTGGCCCGCGTTCCTGGGTGGACTGATCGTGAGCATAGTCAGCATCATTATGAGCATGTTCCTGCGCGACGAGCGCAAAGGCGCGTAAAGCTGGAGCCCAAGACGAATTCAGACGCCCGACTCGCAACCGAGTCGGGCGTTTTCTATTAATTGGCCGGATGGTAAACGCGCACTATGTTAAAAATGGGGAGATGGAATCGAAGATCAACTGCATGAACTTCCATTGATTGAATATCAAGAGGCCAAGGAAGAGCAGCAGCACGGCTTGAAACCATCTACGATCGGCCAACTCTGAAAGTGAAAGCGCCACGAACAGGATGAGCGCATAGGTCCAGTTCGCAGAATACAGGAACGGCTCATATCCATAGCCCATATGCAAGAGGAAATTGAACAGGATGCATAGCGCGAAGGCCAGCGTAAGATCGGTTTTGCGCGTGCGGACCAGCCGCCACACGAACGCCAGCCCTGCCGCGCAAACCAGGAGCATCCAAAGCGCCGCGAGCAATTGGCCGGCGCCGTCATATCCGCTGTAGTGAAAGTTTCCCGGCGTGATCTTGAAGAAGTTAAAGCGAGGGAAGAATCCGCCGACCTCCTCGGTGAGGATGAACGGTTCGGGCGCCACGATACTGTAGAGAAAGATCGTGCGCACGAGCAGGATCGCACGGCCGGCCAGCCGCCAGGCCGGCTGACCGAAGATCGGGATGGCATACTCGTTCTCCACCGATGTCCCGGATGGCAGGAAGAACACCAACGCGGAGGGATACAGCGCGGCGTGCAGGAGGGTCAGCGCGATCGCCGCGGCGGAGACCAGCAGGCCGTACCAGAAGATCGCCTTGAGTTTCGGCCGCGCCACGCAGAAGGCGATGAAGGTCTGAATGAAATTCGTGATCGTGATCCCGAAGGTCAGTGTGCCGACTGCGACCAGCGTGAAGAGTGAAGTGCGCTCACGCAACAGCAACAGGAAAAAGAGCAGCAGGACGGCGGCCGAGAATATGTACGTCTCGATGATGGAAGCGAACAGGAGATGGGCCGTGCTCACCCCGAGCAGGCACGCGATCAGGGACGCGTAGGTCTCTGAGCCGGTCCATTTCTTGACGAACATCCATATCAACAGGACGCACAGCCCACCCATCATCGGGACCAGCAGGAAGGTCGCGGCCGTCCGGTCCCCGTTGAACACGATGGATAGCAGGGCAACAGCCGGCCGGAAGATCAAATACGCGAACGGATGTACGGCGCGCATTTCCGTCAGCGTGCCGCCGCTCGAGGCAAGGCGGTCGAGCCAGGCAAAATTATCGGCCGCCAGGAAGTTTTCAGTGGTATCGACGCCCGGACGATTGAACACCTGCGCCAGCGCTGCATACGTCAGGAAGAACAGTCCGCCGAGCACGATACCCGGCAGGTTTTCCTGCACGAATGAACGGACCGTGGACCAGCGCGGCGAGTCTGCAATTGTATTGATTTTCTTCACGCTCCAGGCGATCGAGGCAAGTGCCAGCAGCGCTAGCGACCCGAAATAGACCTGGACGGTGCGAGTTGGCAGGAACAGACTTCGGGCGAAGAGATTTGGATAACGCAGGCACAGGCATATCACGGCCAGTACAAAGGCCAGCGCAAGCAAGATCGTCAATAGATGCAGCGGAGATGCCAGCCAATGCCGCCCGCCGCGCAGGATGTATTGCGCAGCCACACCCGCGAGCGTGATGGCAAGGATCGCAATGATGGGAGCGGCCCAGGCAGGGTAATAGCGGCCGACGTATGCACTGGCGACGAAAGCCAGAGGCAAGCCGATCAGCCAGCCCAACAGGACAGCAGAGGCACGTCGCATGGCAGTCATCAAGACAGATACGGCGAGAGCGCGCTGAGGACGGACTGCAGGAAGCGCCAGTTATTCAGCATGAGCATCACGATGAAGATCAGCAGCGCGGCTTGAAACCATTTTCGGCCGGCCAGGTCGCGAAAGGAAAGCGCCGCAAAGAAAACCACCGCGTAGGTCCAGTCGCCGGAATACAGCATCGGGTCATCCCCGTAGTTCATGTGCAGGACGAAATTGAACAGGATACAGGCCAGCAAGCCCGCCTGCAATAAAACGCTGCGAGGTGACTTGAACAGCTTTACGGCGAACAGCCCGCCCGCGCTTACGAGCAGCAGGAACCAGGTCCGCGCAAGAAAACTACCGAAGCCCACGTACGAGTTCATCAGGTCGGCTTTGTATCTGGGCTTGTAGGTCTTGAAACAGGGAAATTCACAGCCTACCTCCTGCAGCAGGACCAGCGGCCGCGGCGCAACGATGCTGAAGAGCGTGATCGTGCGGCCCAGCGCGTGGGCACGTTCGAAGGTATGTTCCACGCTTTCGTAGCCGATATCATATGAGTAGCGGTTTTCGGCCAGCAAATTGGATGGGATATAGAATGGCTGGCTGGTGGGGTAGATCTGCATTTGCACCCAGGCCAGCAGCAGCGCCAGCCCGAGCACAGCGGCCCCGTACTTCAAAAGCTTGACCGGCTTGAATTCCACAGCGAGAAAGAGAATACAAGTTTGAATGAAATTGGTGAGCGTGATGCCGAAGCTCAACAACCCCACAGGGATCAATGCGCCCAACGCGCGGGGCTCGTCCTGGCTCAGGATGAGGAACAGGATCAAGACGGCCGCGGAGAAGATATAGGTCTCAAGTGAGGCGCTCAGGATCAAGTGCGAAGTGCTCAGCCCCAGCAGCGCAGCGACCAGCAGCGCGAAGGGCCTGTTCTGCGACCAGCCTTTCACGAATACCCATGCCAGGAAGACGCACAGCGCGCCGGCGCCGGCATTCAGGAGCAGCGCTGCATAGGGTTTGTTCCCTGCAAGAGGCAAGGAGATCAACCAAACCAGCGGCCTGAAGATCAGGAAGGCCAGCGGATGTACCGGCCGCATCTCGATCAACGCGGTGGCCGGCGCCGTAAAGCGATTCAACCAGCTGATGGGGTCGGTGTCGTAAAAGTTATCGTCGGGCAGGATGCCGAGCGCCACGGCGAGTGTGAAGTATGCGACCAGGAAGAACCCGCTGACGAGCAGGCCGGGCAAGTTGTCCCGCATAAATGTTATGAAAGGACTGTCCTGGAATCGGTCGGCACCGCCGCGTTTGTGGAGAGATCGCAGAACGATATATGCGCCGGCGAGAGCAAGTACCTGGCTCGCGACGAAGAGCGGCAAGTGCGAGCTCTCCAACCCGATCAGGGCGGGATCCAGGTGCGCGGGGATCTGCAGGCACAGGCGGATGACCGCCAGCGCGAATCCGAGGCAGGCCGCGCCGATCAGCAACTGCACCCACGGTATGCGCAAGCCCTGTCTGGATTCCGAGATCGCGTCTCTCACCAAAAAGTAAGAGAGGCCGCCCACCAGCAGCGCAAAGATGAAACCCGCGCTGAAGATCTGCAGCGCGTGCTCATAAAGACTTTCGATGAAACCAACGAAGAAGAAGGATAAGCAGGCCGCGGCGGGCCAGGCCAGCAGCAACGCCGGCAGAGAAAATGCAGAAGGACTCTTCAAAATGGGCGCTCCCGCTCGGCCCTTTAGTGCCCGGCCGCGCCCGGCAGGCCGCCGGCCGATGCGGCCATGCGCGCGGCGCGCACGATGGCCAGGCTGAGCGCCTCAGCCGCGAACGCGCCGGCGGTTGAAACATCCAGCCTCTTGCCACCGGTGGCCAGTGCGAACACGGTATCGCCATCCAGCATCGTATGCGCCGGGCGGACGGCGCGCGCGACTCCATCCTGCGCCATCTGCGCCATCTTGGTGGCTTCGGCTTTGGTCAGCTCGGCATTAACCGCCACGACGCCCAGCACCGTATTGGCGCGCGCCGCCATGCGTAGTACGGTCCGGCCGACAAACGAGCGCATCAACTCAACAGTATCAGCGAAATATCCGGGCGCGCCGATGCGCATGGGCCCCACCTTGGCAGAGCGCACGCCTGCCACGAATTCACGGGTCTTCGGATCGAGGATGTCGCCGAATGCGTTGACGGCGGCCAGCGCGCCCACTACTACGCCGCCGCCGACCTCCAAGCTGGCCGTCCCCACGCCGCACTTCATCGCCTGTTTCATTCCAAGGATCTTTCCGACGCTGGCGCCGCTGCCCGCGCCCGCGTTGCCCTCCTGCGGCGCGCGCGTCGACGCGGCCTGGCAGGCGCGGTAACCCATCTGCGCGTCCGGGCGCACGTCGCTGCGGCCGAGTCCCAGATCGAACAGGATCGCCGCCGGGACGATCGGCACGAGTCCCGCGCCGGTGTTGAATCCGATTTTGTGCTCTTCGAGATAGCGCATGGCGCCCGAGGCGGCGTCCAGCCCGAAGGCCGATCCGCCGGCGAGCATCACGGCGTGTACTTTCTGCACCAGGTTGAGGGGGTCGAGCAGATCGGTCTCGCGCGTGCCCGGCGCGCCGCCGCGCACATCCACGCCGCCGACAGCCCCTTTGCGGCACAGGATCACGGTGCAGCCCGTCAGCGCTTCATTATCCTGGGCGTGGCCCACCTCGATGCCGGAGACATCGGTGATCGCGTTCTTAAGCTTCATGCATCCACGGAATTATTTGAGCAGCTTCGCGAGCTCAAGAAATTCCTCCCACTCCTCTTCGAAGAAGTGAACGGTGACATTATTCAACTCGATGTGAAAGGTGGTCTCGCTATCGGGCTCTTCGGCCTTCCAGACCAGGTAGTTGTCGGTTTCGGCGAGGGTTTCGGTGCGAGGTTCGTTGCTGTTGGTGGACATAGGTTTCTCCTTTGATCATACCGAAGCGGAATAAGGACCGGCTTACTCTGTTTTTGTGCGCGGCTGCGTGAAACGCCTCCAGAGGCGCCTGGCCGGGATGAGGAATCTCGAGCCCGGCGGCGGAGGCGGAAGGCTCGGCTCCTCTTCAGGCCAGGGATCCAGGTCCTGCAGCTTGCGGACGGCATAGCGCCAGAATATGGTCGCCGTGGCGAGCATCGGCGCCGCGATCACCACGCCCAGCAAGCCGAGCAGATTTGCACAGATGATGGCGGATACGAGCACGCCCGCGGGATGGACCTTCAGAGCCTGCGACAGGATGCGCGGCGAGACCAGGCTGTCGAATATCTGATCGACCACCAGCGCCAAGCCCACCACCAGCAATGCATAGGCGAATGGTGACATATCGAACAGCTTGAACTCCTGAAAGTATGACACCAGGAACAGGGCCAGCCAGTTGATCAAGGGTCCGACATACGGCACGAATCGCGCCAATCCGGCCAGCAGCGCCAGCGCGATGGCGTAGCGCACCCCGAGCAGGGTGAGCAGGATGGTGTACACCGTGACCGCCAGAAAGAAAATAATGATCTGGCCGCGCAGGAACGCGTTCCATGTGCGCGCCAGCTCGCGGCCGAGCCGCTCGATATCCGAGCGATAGCCGGGGATGCGCACATCCACGATGCGGCCGCGCCGCCCGCCGCTCTCGACCAGCACAAAGTAGGACACCAGCAATACAAAGAAGGTCCAGCCCAGGAAGCTGGCCGCGCTGCCCGCTACGCGGCTGATGAGCGTGCCGGTGCGACTGAGCAGCGGCTGGATCTGTCCCAGCACCTGCCGGCTGATCTCGTTCAGGTCCAGTGTTCGAAAATCGATCCTGAACGGACCGAATTGGTAGACCCGGCCCGAAAACTGCGATATCGCATCGGGCAGGGCCCTCAACCCATCCTGCGCAAGTTGCACGACGCTCTGGACCTGTTGCAAGAGTCCCAGCCCACCGAGGGCGAGCAGACCGATCAAAAGGATGAAGATGACCAGATAGACCACACTCACCGCGGCCCGCCAGGACAGCGGCCTGCGCTGCAGCAGGGTCGCCACCGGATGCAGGAGATATGCCAGAACCAGGGCGATCAAGAGTGGTCCGATGATGAATTGGAATCTCACCAGCAGGGCCGCGGCGACCGCCACGATCGTCAGCGCCACGACGAGCTTGGTGGTGGAACCCCAGCGAGGGGAGGATTGAACCGTTTGAGGCGTAGTCATAGCACTCCTGTTTGATCTGATTTTACTGCTTCTTCCATTATTTCCGGGAAGGCTCTGGCAAAATAAAACACCCCCGCGAGGAAATGCTCGCGGGGGTGTCGAAAGATCCTGGTTAGCAGCCGGAGAGGAAGGGGAAGAACGTGCACCAGCGGAAGGTCGCGTCCACCCACCAGAAGAACGCACCGCAGGCGCAGACGAACAACACCACCCCCACGATCAGGACGATCGGCAGCGGGCTGGATGCCTTGGCAGCGGGTTGTGCGGGCCCGGATGCGACCTGCCCGGCGTACGCCTGCGCGGGCGGCGGCGCGGACATGGGAGCGGGCGGCGCGGCGTGCGACGGTTTGCGCTGCGAGGCCATGGTTGCGCCGGGATCCATGTTGGCCGCATCGTACATCAGGACGATCTGCTCACCGAACGAAACCACATCCCCAGGCTTCAGCACATACGGGCCAGCCAGGCGTTGGCCATTGACGAAGCTGCCGTTGGTTGAACCGACGTCCTCGATCACGTACTTGCCGCCCTGAAACGTGAGGCGCGCATGCCGGCGGGACATCTCGGCATCATTGATCGCGACGCCGTTGGACGAATCGCGCCCGACCATGATCTGATCGCCTTCGAGCGGGAAGACAGCCCCGGGGTTCGGACCCGAACGCATCACCAATTGAAACTGACCAGCCATAAATGCCTCCAAAGATTGGATAACTTGCATTGAGTGTACAGGGTTCGGAGAAAAAAGTCAATTGCACCAAACAGGGGATGTATTCCTCAAGCTAATCGAGGATCCCGCGCCCACACGAATTGAATACTTCGGGTCACTCAGTTCCCAGGCTGCGCTTCCCCCTTGAAAAATAAGCCCCGATACTCAGGGCTTATTTCATGATCGAGCCGAACACCTCGCCGAAGGCGGTGATGACTTCATGTTTCACGCGGTCCATCGATGGCGCGGCGCGCAGCAGATCCGCCAGGCTGACCACTGGAAATTCCGGCAATCCGCACGCGACGATGCCCTCCCAATACGTCATGTCCGGGTCGACGTTCAAGGCGAACCCATGCCGCGAGACGCCGTGCACGTCCACGCGGACGCCGATCGCCGCGATCTTGGCCGGCTTGAGACGGTCCTCGGGTTTGCAGCGCGGACAGCGCGAATGGACGTCGGCCTGGACCCAAACGCCGGTCAGTCCCGGCATTTGCCCGGCGACCAGCC
>DASXQN010000094.1:0-2918 GCA_036507155.1 Anaerolineales bacterium | reverse complement strand
TGCGGACTGAAGTCCGCACTCCAGTATCAAAGAAACTTATATCGCGATCAGGCCGCGCCGCACACCCTGCCGGACGGCTTCGGCGCGGTTGGTGACTATCAGCTTGGTGTAGATCGAAGAGACGTGAAACTTGGCCGTGTGCTCGCTGATGCCGAGCGCCGCTGCGATCTGCTTATTCGCAAGCCCCTGCGCGAGCAGTTCGAGCACTTCGATCTCGCGGTCGCTCAGCGGCGGTGATTCGGAATCGGCTCGGTTGAGCGCCCGGGGATTCAACAATGACTCCAGCAGCGGCGCGGCCCCCACGATCAGTCCCTCGCTGAGCGCATGAATCGCTGCGAGCAATTCCTCACGCGAAGAATCCAGTGAAAGCACGCCCCAGGGCCGGTGGGAACGCGTCAGCGCCGGGACGATGTGCGGGTCATCCGTCAGGAGCAGGAACGCGGCCGGTTTGCCGGAATCCGGCTCGGGGTCCGGTAACGATGCGGAGGCCGACGCATACACGATCACGTCAGCCTCCGCATCACTTAGGTCGGGAGAGTCCAGCCGATCCGCCTCGCCGATGATCTCCACTTCAGAGTCGGACAGCAGCGCGCGCAGCCCGAGCCGCATGGCAGGGATGGGCGCGATCAGCAGGACGCGGGTCAAATCATTTCCCTTGTATTCGCCCGCAGTACAACTGCGGGTTCAACAAAAGCGGGATGGGCGCGATCAGCACGACGCGGGTCAAGTCATTTCCTCACTCGAACGTTACCACGGCAGTTGTACTGCCGTGGGGGCAAGCATTTGTGCCCCGCAGTGCAACTGCGGGGGAACAGACCGGCGCTATTTTCTCTCGCCCACGGTCACTTTCAGGGTCTGAGGCTGGCCGCCGCGCAAGACGTCGACGTCCACCTTCTTGCCAACCACGTCCGAGTGCAGCGCCGCGAACAGGTCATCCGCATCTTTCAGGGATTGGCCATTCACTTTCAACAGGATGTCGCCGACCAGGATGCCGCCTTTTTCGGAGGGGCCGTCCTTTTCGAGCCACAGCACCAGCAGTCCGGCATCGACCGGCTGCGTGCGCACGCCGAGGTAACCGCGCTTGACGGTGCCGTGCTTGGCGAGCGACTCTGCGATGGACCAGGCCACGCTCACGGGGATGGTCAGCGCCTCGCCGCGCGTTAGCCCGGAGGTGTTCAGGCCGAGTACCTCACCGTCCGCGTTGACGAGCGGGCCGCCGGAGAATCCGGGATACGGGACGGTTTCGGTCTGCAGGAACTGATCGAGCAAGCCGCCGCGCCACGTGCGGGCGGGACCATTGATCGACGTGATGATTCCGAAAGAGGCCTGCATGCCGGCTTCGGACGGGCGGCCGAGCGCCAGCACGATCTGGCCGACCTTGGGATTCTTCGCCGTCTTGGCGGGCGTGAGGGCCTTCTCGCTCAGCCGCAAGAGGGCCAGGTCGCTGCCCGGATCGCGGCCGGCGATAGTGGCCGGCAGAGTCTTGCCGTCGGGCAGGCCGATGCGGATCTCGTCGTCGCGGGTGACCACGTGGTCCGCGGTCAGGACGAGGTCCGCCGCGTAGGCGATGCCGCTGGCAGGATAGCGTTTGCGCGCGTCCACCAGCAGGGTGGATGCGCCGGCGGCTTCGACCGCGGCGGTCAGGCCGTCAGACAGGGATTTGAGATCGCTCATGTGATTGCTCCTTTTATATCACGAGTTGATAGGGAGCATTGTAAGAGTGCCTTCCAGTCCGCGCATCGGGCGGATGGGGAGGTTCGCGAGCTAGTCGTTCGGGGAGGTGGATTCGCGCGCTTCTGGCCACGGATTCCGCGGATTCACAAGGATTGATGGAGGAGAATAGCTTGCCAAGGTAGCGCGTGTTCAACGCGAAAAACGCGAATCGTGCGAAAGGCGCGAAACTTCAAGAGTCTTTCGCGGCATTCTCTCTATTCGCGCAATTCGCGTTAAGTGGCGTTGTATTTCTAGGCGGGCTTGGCCACGGACGTGTGCCCCGAAGGGGTATTACACGGATTGGATTTGCAGGATCGCGTGCTGAAAGATCAGTATCTCAACGCGAAAGGCGCGAAATCGGCGAACGGCGCGAAACTTCAAGAGTTTTTCGCGGCATTCGCCCTGTTGGCGTAATTCGCGCTAAGTTTTTTCCCGTGGCGCGTTGCAGTCTGCTAGATTTTCAGGCGGTAGCCGACGCCCGGCTCGGTATGGATATACGTCGGCCGCGCCGGATCCGGTTCGATCTTGCCGCGCAGGTTGCTGATGTTCACGCGCAGGATGTGCATATCCTCATAGCCGTCGCCCCACACCTGGCGCAGCAACTGACGGTGCGTGAGCACCTTGCCGGCATGCGTGACGAGCGCGCGCAAGAGATCGTATTCGGTGGGAGTGAGTTGAACCTCGCGGGCGTCGACCGTAACCAGGCGGCGCGTCGTGTCCACCGTCAGGCCGCCGAAGCTGAATACCGGCTCGCTCCCGGCCGCGGCCTGTCTGCGGAGAGCCACGCGCATGCGCGCCAGCAACTCGCCGAGGCCGAACGGCTTGGTCAGGTAATCATCGGCGCCGGCGTCGAGCGCGGCGACCTTGTCGATTTCCTGCTCGCGCACCGAAAGGATAATGATCGGTACTTGCGACCACTCGCGCAGAAGGCGGGTTACTTGCACGCCGTCCAGGTCGGGCATGCCCAGGTCGAGAATCACCAAATCCGGCCGATGGGCGCGAACCGCCTCTATGGCGTCGCGTCCGTTGCCCGCCTCGTAGACGGCATAGCCATGTCCGGGTAGCGAGGCGCGCAGGAAACGCCGGATGGCCGGTTCATCGTCAACCACCAGCACGCGCAGGCTGTTCTCAGGCAATCGTCAAGCCGATCGGTAACGAGAGCAGGATGCGGGTGCCGCCGCCCATTCGGTTCTCCGCACGGATTA
>DASXQN010000093.1:0-2377 GCA_036507155.1 Anaerolineales bacterium | reverse complement strand
GTTGCCGAAGTGGTCGATATGCACGATCTCGCCGCGCCAACCCGATGCGGTCTTTTCCGGCTTGGGCAGCGGAAGCCGGACAGGATCGATAAATGGGGTGCCGAGATCCGTCAGTGGTACACCGCGCGCCAGGTGCGCGGCGACCGGCGAGAAAATATCGCGCCCGTGGAAAACGTGACTCACGACGGGCAGCCAGAATTTCGGCTTGTCCAGCTTCACATACTCGCAAGCCCACTTTTCGGTCTCTGCACGATCGAGCCAAAGCGTGATGGTTCCATTGTCCGGACCGACGTAATACCAATCGCCGATGCGGGCCGCCATCGGCCGCCGCGCGGTGCCGACGCCCGGATCGACGACTACGACATGGATCGTGCCCTTGGGAAAATATGGCACGGAACGCACGAGGATATAAGCGCTCTCGCGGATATCTTGAGGCTGCACCATGTGGCTGAGGTCCACGATCTGCGCGTCCGGCGCGATCCCGGAGATGACGCCTTTCATTACGCCGGTGTTGCCGTCCTTGATTCCGAAATCTGTCATGAGGGAGATGATCGCCATGGCTCTATTATCTGTGATGAATCAAGGCATTGTCAAGGCGCTGACCTCTTCTTTTCAAGAATCACAACAGCGCGAGTGGCCCCGCGCTGTTCATTTTCGATGGCTATGGGTGATTCACTGCACGTATTGGACGAAGACAGATTCGAGATCCTCTTGCGTCAGGTAGCCCACCCACTTGTTCAATACATTTCCATTTCCGTCCAGCAGATAGAGTTCAGGCTGGTAATGGAAACCAAGGATGCGCTGGAAATCCTGCGTAAGCGGATCGCTGGCATCCAGGTATGTAAACTCTATTCGACCGAAATACTTCGCTTCCAGCCCATGAACCATGGGCGCCATGGCACGGCAGGTTGATCAGGTGAAGCGGAAAAACTCCACCAGTTGCAGCCCGCCGGATGCCAGGCTGACCGTGGATGGGTCCGTGGCCTCCAAATTCGGGCCGCGCGACGTGGCGATCGGTTGCGGGGATGCGGCGGCCACCTCCGTCGCACGCAGCGCGGGTGTGTCCGTGAATACGAGCGGCGCGGCCGCCGCGGTCGGGCTGGCGGCGTCAGGTGCGGCGGTGGCGGTCGCGGCCGGGGCACAGGACGTGCTCAACAAAACGGCGAGCAGGCCGAGGGGCGCGAGCGCGAGGCGGTACTTAAGCCTGTTCTTATTCATGAAGGGGTCTGATGAAAGGACGCGTCCTGCAGTCTGCATCTTACCGGATCGGGCCGCTGCTTTGACGCTCAATGAGTCCTACGCTATACTTGGGCCGTCCCTCAAAAACACATTCCAATCAGGAGGCCCTGTGGCTGATTTCAAACTCACCTACTCTACCATGTTCAATCCCCCCGAAGAACTGCATTCGGGCTTCGATGCAGCCGTTGACAGGCTGAAGAAAAACCTCGGCAAAGAGTACGCGATGATCATCAACAACAAGGATGTGGTCGCCGCGAACGAGTTTGACGATTTCTCACCTGTGGACACCGGCGTGCTTTTAGCACGCATGCAAAAGGGCGAGGCGCAGCATGCGGACGAAGCGGTGCGCGCCGCCCGCACGGCGTTCCCGGGATGGAGCCACACGTCCTGGCAGGAGCGCGTCAAGTTGATGCGCAAAGCCGCCAGTTTAATCGAGGAGCGGATCTTCGACCTCGGCGCGGCCATGGCCATGGAAGTGGGCAAGAATCGAATGGAGTCGCTGGGCGATGTCCAGGAGACCGCCGACCTCATTTATTATTCGTGCTCGCAGATGGAGCAGAACGACGGCTACGTCAAGGAGATGGGCAAGGACCCTTTGGTCGGTTTCGAGAGCCGCAATGTGTCCGTGCTCAGGCCGTACGGCGTGTGGCTGGTGATCAGCCCGTTCAACTTCCCGTTCGCGTTGACCGGCGGACCTGCGGGCGCGGCCTTGGTCGCCGGCAATACGGTCGTGATCAAGCCGGCCTCGGACACCGCCTGGATCGTGCGGTTGTTCGCGGACTGCCTGCGCGATGCCGGACTCCCGGACGGCGTGTTCAATTTTGTGACCGGCCCGGGCTCGACCATCGGCCAGGCGCTGGTGGACAGCCGGGAACTTGCCGGCGTCACGTTCACGGGCTCTTTCGACGTGGGCATGAAAATGTATCAAGACTTTGGTCACCGCAACTACGTGCGCCCGATCATTCTGGAGCTGGGCGGTAAGAATCCGTCCATCGTTTCCAAACATGCCGACCTCGAGCGCGCCACCATCGGCATCGTCCGTTCCGCGTTCGGCCTACAAGGACAGAAGTGTTCGGCCGACTCACGCGTGCTGGTAGAGTCTTCCGTTTACGATGATCTCGTGGCGCGGCTCAAAGAC
>DASXQN010000092.1:0-10082 GCA_036507155.1 Anaerolineales bacterium | reverse complement strand
TCCGGCAGAGACCGGATTTTCCCGTCTTGCTATTCACTTTCTTCGCCGACGTCGGCCTGGGATTGATCGCCGGCCTGGGCGTACGCACCGTCCTTCGCAACCAGAACTGGTTCGTACGCGGCGTCGCTGCGGCGGCCATCGTGGTTGTGGGGCTGGGTGTGCTCGGCTACTTCACCGATTGGCAGGTCGGTATCGGCCCGCTTGAATTCGGCCGGCCCACGGCGGACTGGCTCGACGTGACGCAATTGGTGATCGGCATCGACACGGCCTGGATCGCGGTGCGAGCCTGGCATGCCACGTCCGTCCGAACCGTCGCCGCGTCGCCGCGGCCCGTCAGCCGGGCGGTGCCCCGGACGTCAGCCGCCGGAGCGTCGCGCATCCAACCATCGCGCGGCTGGTCGATCTGGCCGAAGGCGCGGGTGCGCGCCAATTCCGTCGGGAGCGGGCGCAGCGTCTCTCGCCGTCCGGTTCTGAGCTTCCAAAAGGCCGCGGCCCCCGTCGCGCGTTCGCGCCGCAACGGGCTGTTCCGCCGCCGTCCGCAAGTGCAACTCGCCGTGGTCGAAGACCATCGCTGCCCGTATTGTCTTGAGCCCGTGATGCGAAGCGATCCGCGCGGGACCAAGGAATGTGAAGTCTGTCATACGCTGCATCACGCGGACTGCTGGGCGATCACCGGCGTCTGCCAGGTGCCGCATCTGAACACCTAATTTTTGAGAGGTATTTATTATGTCTGACATGAACATTACCTTGATCATGCCGAGCGGCGGCGCCCGCACGGCCGAAGTCCCGGACGATGTGATGGTCCGCGACCTCCTGATGGAGCTGACCACGCTCCTCGAATTGCCGACCACCGGTCCGGACGGCCGGCCGATGGCGTACCGCGTCGACAGCAAGGCGTTGGGCCGCGAGCTGAAAGAAGATGAGACCCTGGCCGCGGCCGGCATCCCGGAAGGGGACCGGTTGATGCTGACGGCAGACATCACCGCCGGAGGCAGCATGGTGGGCGAGAGCCCGCGCATGCGGCGCCTGCGCGGCGACTACGACCTGATGATGGAGCTCGTTTCGCGCAGCGACCTGATCTCGTTCAAAGCCATCTCGACCCGGCCCAACCTGCCGCCCGAGCGCTACATCGTCACTTTCAAATGCAAGAGCATCTCCAACGTCGACCGCCAGGGCAATCCCATATTTGCCGAGCACCATCAGGTGGAGATCTACCTGCACAACCAATATCCGCAGCGCTGGCCGGGCATGAAATGGCTGACGCCGATCTGGCACCCGAACATTAACCACTTGAACGGCAGCGTGTGTATCGACGCGGCCTGGTGGGCGGCCAGCCGGTCCCTGGACCGCCTGGTGGTCATGCTGGGCGAGATGCTGCAGTGGAAGAACTTCCACGATGATCCGACCAAGCCGCCGTTCCCCTGGGACGCGGAGGCCGCCCGCTGGTCCCGCGAGTACCGCAAGAAGCATCCCAACGCCTTCCCGGTGGACAAGCGCGAACTGCTGCGCCCGGAACGCGTCAAGATGAATTCGGGCACGCCGGCGAAGAGCGCCAGCGCCAGGCCAAGTTTGTTGGGGCCGCTGTTTAATAAGGCGTCTTCGAACAAGGCACCTGCGATGAGCAAGGCGCCGGCGAAGCCGAAAGTCAACGTGAAGCTCAAACCCGTAGAAAAAGCCAAGCAGAAACCCAAGATCCGTTTGAAGTGATCTGCTGGGCATACCGCGCAGGAACGTTGTGTTCCAACGGCTGCAGGCAGCCGACCTTATGCAAGAAAGGAGATGAACCATGGCCGATATCCCTGTCACGATTGTGCTTCCCTCGGGAGGCAGTCGCAATGCTGAGGTGCCGGGTGAGGTGCCTGTGAAGGAGCTGCTCCCTGAGCTGACGACTTCGCTGGAACTCCCGACCACCGGCCCGGATGGACGTCCGATGTCCTACCGGCTCGACAGCAAAGCGCTGGGTCGCGAACTGAAAGAAGAAGAGACCCTGACCCAGGCGGGTATCCCCGAAGGCGACCGGTTGATGATGACCGCCGACGTCACCGCGGGATAACCATCCTTCTTTCCCGGACCGCCTCGGTCTTCCGGGGCGGTCCGGATCTCACTTTAGGAACCGACTTCATGTCCGCATTGAGCATCCGAATCGCACCAGCCAACATTCCCCAGCCGCAGTCAGCCACCAAGCCGGCCAAGACGGCTCAACGCTGGAACTCACCCTACGAAAACGAACGGCTGCAGCCGACGGTCTCAGTCTTCATGAGCCGGCCGGCGTACATCCGGGTGTGTGTGCATGCCTGCAGCGCCTCCGTCGAAGTGGGCGGCGCGATGATCGGCGAGTGGTGCACGGACCGGGAGAGCGGGGAGCAATTCGTGATCGTGAAGCACGTGTTGCCGGCGCGCTACACGCGCCAGGGCAGCGTCTATCTGACGTTTACCCAGGAAAGCATTGTGGACCTGCACGACCAGATCGAAAAGCGTTTTCCGGGCGAGCGCATCGTCGGCTGGTATCACACGCATCCGCAAATGGGCGTTTTCCTCTCGCATTACGACACCTGGCTGCACAGCCACTTCTTCCCGGAACCGTGGCAGGTAGCGCTGGTGGTCGAGCCATTTTCTTCGATCGCAGGATTTTTTATTCGCCAAACGGACGGCAGTCTCGATCCGACGCGTTATTTTGGTTTTTACGAAATGGACGGCGCCGACGAACACAGCATCGTACGCTGGCACAATCTCGTAAAGATGGAAGCGCCGCCCGCTGAAGTCAAGCCGCAGGAAGTAAAGCTTGGGGAAGCGGTGACGAAGGAAGTACGTACCGTGGAAACCCGGATGAAGGAAGATAAACCGAAGGAAGCACGGTCTCCGGAAGTCAAGCTGAAGGAAGTGAAGCTTGGGGAAGCGGTGACCAAGGAAGTTCGTCCCGTAGAAACCCGGCTGAAGGAAGAGAAACCAAAGGAAACCCGGTCTCCGGAAGTCAAGCTGAAGGATGATCGATCGCAGGCTGAATCAAAAGGAGGTAGGAACCAATGAGTAGAAGGATGCGCACATATTATTTCGCGTTGTTGGGAGCGCTCGGCGGGTTGGTGGGGTGGCAGGTGAGCGACCTGCTCGGTCTCTCGTTTACATCCAACCTGTACGTCAACGTGGCCGTGGTCGGAGCGTTGGTCGGACTGTGCGTCGGCCTGTTCATCGGGCTGGCAGAAGGCGCGCTGACCCGCAATCCGGTGCAGGCGCTCAAATCGGGTTTGCTAAGCGGACTGCTCGGGCTGGTTGCAGGCGCCATCGGCCTGCCGCTCAGCGAGTACCTGTTCCAGGCGGTCGGCGCAGGGATTCCGGGCCGCGCGCTCGGTTGGGCCGTCTTCGGTGCCCTGATCGGCCTGGCCCAAGGGATCGTCGGCGGAAGCGAGATCTGGAAGGGCGTGTTGGGCGGCGCCATCGGCGGCGCCATTGGCGGTGCCCTGCTCGAATGGGCGCGCCTGCGATTTGGCGGTGACTTGTTGACCGGTAAGGCGGTCGGCCTGGTGCTGCTCGGCGCGGCCGTCGGCGCGTTCATTTCGCTGATCGCGGTGGCGCTCTCGCGAGCCTGGCTCGAGGTGACCTCCGGCAAGCTGAAGGGCACGGAATTCATCCTGGACAAGTTCATGGCCAAGGGCTTTCCGTCCATCGCCATCGGCAGTTCTGCGCTGAAGTCCGAGATCGTTTTGCCCGACCCCGATATTGCGCCGCAGCACGCCATGCTGACCGGCGACGGGAACCGCTTCTCGCTCCAGGACCGGAGTTTGTCCGGCACGTTTATCAATAACAAGAAGATTGAGCGCGTTTCCCTTGCTAATGGTCAGAGGATCCGCATGGGCAACACGGACATGGTGTATCACGAAAAGAGGTAGGCATGCGCACGATCAATAGAATATTCTCACTCGCATTACTTCTGGCGTTCAGCCTGTGGCCCGTGGCTAACGCCGCGGCGCAGGGCGACGCGCCTCAGATCCGCATCACGCAGGTGGACAACTCGAAGTTCCCGACGGTCACCGTGTATGTTTCGGTGACGAACTCCGCGGGCGAGCCCATCGGTGTGGACCCGAACACGATCGAGATCTCCGAGAACGGCCAGCCCATGCAGGCAGTGGATGTGCGCGGTGGCGGCGAGGGCAAGGGTGAGCCCGTCACTACCATGCTGGTGATCGATATCTCCGGCAGCATGGACAAGGATGACAAGATCGGGGCAGCCAAGGCCGCGGCCAAGACCTACGTCAGCCAGATGCGCCCGGGCGACCAGGCAGGTTTGATCGCGTTCGATACACAGGTGCACGTGGTCCAGCCAGTGACCAGCGACATCGGTGCGCTGACCGGCGCGATCGACGGGCTGCAGACCGGCAGCGATACGGCTATGTACAATGCCATCCAGGAAGCTGCGAAAGCGCTCGAGGGAGTTTCCGGGCGCAAAGCGATCATCGTGCTGTCGGATGGACTGGATAACCAGAGCAACATCCACGAGGACGATATCGTCAACGCGGTGGGTCCGAGCGGGCTGACGATCTCTGCGATCGGCTTTGGCGATCCGGGCTCTACCGGACAGGCAGGCATCGATGAGGCTGGGTTGAGATCGTTGACCAGCCGCAGCGGTGGGCAGTACGCGTATGCGTCGGATGCCCAGGCGTTGAGCGCACTGTATCAGCAATTCGGGCAGGCACTGCAGAGCGAGTATGCCATTACCTACATCTCGCCCGCGACGTTGCGGGATGGCGTCAATCGCAACCTGACGGTCTCGATCGCTCAAAGCGGCGCAGCCGCTCAGGGGCAGTACAATCCCGGCGGCGTGTTGCCGGAAGTGACCGGCCGGTCCTGGCTGTTGTTCGGCGGGATCTTCGTCGGAATCCTGCTTCTGCTGCTCGTACCGCTGCTGCTGGGCGGTGGCGCGAGTCTGCTGGGCAGATTTGGCGGAGGTGGAGGCGGTAAGAAAGGCAAGATCAAATTTGCCAAGCCTGCGGACAGCAAATCCAAGGGCCGAATCAAATTGAGCCGAAACTAGTCGTTAGTCCGAGTACTCACCACGAAGTCGCGAAGGCACAAAACGATGTCCCTTCAGTGTCTTCGAGCCTTCGTGTCTTCGTGGTAAGAGATTCTTCTTCCCGATAGCCACTGAGTTCTGAATCAAAAGAGACCGCTGAGAAGCGGTCTCTTTTTGTTGAGTGTGATTGCGATCTAGGCGGCGACCGAGTCGACCCTGCGGATGACCATTACGACCTTGCCCTTGATCTCGAGGGGCTCATCCTTCGGAATGCGGATGGCGTCCATGGTTGGATTGGCGGGCTGCAGACGGTAGCCGTCGCGTTCCTTGTAGAAGTACTTCAGTGTGGTCTCGTCACGGGACGGCAGCCAGATGGCGAGCATGTCGCCGTTGCGGGCCTCGGAGTTGTTCTGCATCCGGCGCATGACGACGATATCACCGTCGCTCACCATCGCATCGACCATGGAGTCTCCGTCAACTTCCAGGGCGAACAGGTCGGCGGTTTTCTGCGGCAGCAGGCCGCGGGCGATGTCGATCGTGCTCTCCGCGTCAAAGTAGTTGAAATCCGAAGCTGGCACGGGCGAGGGCTCACCGGCCACGATGCGCCCGAGCTTGGGCACCTTGACCAGTTCCCGCATCGAATCGAGGGTCTGGCGGGCCGTGGTACTCAGCATGCGCATGACGTCGTCCAATTTTTCGGGCATGATGCGCACGCCGCGCGAGATCTTGCGGTCGCGCTCGATGTAACCCCATTTTTCCAGTTGTTCGAGATAGTAATTGACCACCGAGGTGGAGGTGATCCCGGTCTCCTCGCAAATATCGCGAATGGAGGGGGGATAGCCCTTATTCTGGAACTTGGCCAGCACTTCCAGAATCCTCAAGTGACGTTCCCCTAAACCGGCGCTCTTTCGAACCATCATACGCACCTCCTGAGCATACTGCTGTTTACGCTAACAGGATTGCTTGTGAAGCCAGGCACGGACAGCAAACGGATTTTGGCTTCGAAGAGTAGCGCAGCACGCGGTAAACTGCTCATTTGTGCTATGAATAATAAACGAACATTCGTTCCATGTCAAGGTCTGGAGGCGCCATTTTGGGATTCGGCCTACAGCCAGGTGCGTCGGCGCATCCAGATGTACATCAGCACCGGGAAAATGGCCAGAAGCAGCAAGGTCAGCTCGAAAGCGTCCCGACCGGTCCAGCGGCCGAGGTCGCTGACCGGCTGGAAGAAGTTCATGCCGAAGAAGCCGGTGATGAAGGTGATCGGCATGAAGAGCGTCGTGATGGTCGTGAGGGTCTTCATGATCTCGTTCATGCGGTTGTTCACGACGGACAGGTAGGTGTCCAGGACGCCACCGACTAGGTCGCGCAGGGTCTCGTTTAGGTCGTGCAACCGGACGATGTGGTCGTAGATATCCCGGAAAAAGATACGGTCGTGCGGGTCGATTACGCGGTAGTCGTCCCGGGCCAGGCGGTTCAGGACTTCCCGCTGGGGCAGCAGAATCCGGCGCATAGCCAAAAGGACGCGCTTCAGCGTGAACAGGTGCTCCAACGTCCGGGGCGTGGGCCGGTTGAAGAGCTGGTCCTCGATCTTGTCGATCTCCAGGTCGATCTTCTCGACGATCGGCATGTAGTCCGCCACGAGGTTGTCCACCATCCGGTAGAAAAGGTGATCGGCGCCCTCCTGCAGGTTGCGCTCATCGCGCTGGCAGGCGGACCAGGTAAGGTCGAGCGCCGGCAGGGGGAAGTCGTGGTGGGTGATGACGTAATTGTGCCCGAGAAACGTATCCAATTCGTCCACTTCCGTCTCCCAGCTCTCCTGAGCTTCGCCGCGCAAGCGTATGTAGTTCAAGACGACGTAAATGTACTCGCCCCAGTCGTCGACCTTGGGACTGTGGGTTTCCTGCAGCGCATCCTCGATCGCCAACCGGTGGAAGCCGAAACTCTCCAGGATGGGTTGGGCAACCTCGGGCGATTCGCCCGAAAAGTCGACCCACAGCAGGCCGCGCCGACTTTTCTTGGCGGACAGGTATTGCTTGGGCGTGAGATCTGTCTGGACCGGCTTTCCCGGCACATAGTAGAGGGAACGGATCATGGGATCTCCAAGGCTGATTCCTGGGGCTGCGTATTGAGAATATTAAGGATATAGTAAATAATCTAAAGATTAACTTGACATTTTCAAAAATACGCTTATAATATGTTCATAATACGGCTTCGAGACTTAAGATTATTGACTGGTTTTTCTCTACGGAGGCTCCCATGAACGATCTGTACCTGGAAAAAATGGCGGAATCACGGCGCAAGGCGATCAAGGACGAAATGAGCCAGATCAGCCTCGGGCGGCTGGCTGGCCAAGCCGATGGCCGCGGGCGTGGCAGCTCGGTGCTTTTCAAACTCGGCAGCGGCCTGGTCGCCCTCGGCGGCCTCTTGCGTAAGCGGCGCGCGGCCCGACCGATCGACTACTGGGCCGTCAAGAGTGAGTTGACGACAGACCATCGTTGAGCATGTGTGCTTATAATACTCCAAACAGAATCGCACAGACGCAATTATCCTCGGAGGTAATCCATGTATGCTGCCCTGACTCGCTGCCCCGTTTGTAAATCAGAACTGACCGTCACCCGCCTGCAGTGCACTTCGTGCGACACGGTGGTGGAAGGGCGATTTACGCCGGGCCACTTTGCAAATCTCTCGCCCGAACAGATCGAGTTTATCGTGACCTTCGTGCGCTGTGAAGGCAAGATCAACCGCATGGAGCAGGAGATCGGCCTGTCCTATCCGACCATTCGTAACCGCCTGCAGGAAGTGATCCGCGCCCTGGGCTTCGAACCCGGCAAGGAAGAGCCAGCCGAGATCGATCAGGAACAGCGCAGCAGCATCCTGGCAGACCTTGAGGCCGGCAAGATCACCGCCGACGATGCGATGCGGCGCTTGCGCGGCGAGGAGGACAAATGAATCGCACAATTCCAGTTGGTTTGACCCCGCGCATCACAATCGACGGGGTGGGCGGCGATCTAAGCATCGTGGGCTGGGATGGGCAAGACGTCCTGATCAAGGGCGACGAAGACGAGCTCCGCGTCCACCAGGACGGGGAGGCCGTCACCGTTTCGTCGGACGACGACCTCTCGCTGCGAGTGCCCCAGGGCGCCTCCGTGGCGATCGGAACTGTGAATGGTGATACGGCTTTACGCGGTATTACCGGTGTCGTCGAAATGCTGACAATCAACGGCGATCTGTCGATGCGGGACGTCAACGCGGTGACGATCGAAACGGTGAACGGCGACTTCAGCTTGCGCGGCGCGAAGGGCAGCCTGCGCGTGCAAAGCCTGACAAGCGACGCCTCGATCCGCGACGTGGAGGGCGACGTCAACCTGGCCTCCGTGGCTGACGACCTGGCGCTGCGCGACGTGCGCGGCAACCTGCAGGCTAACGTGGGCGCCGACGTTGTGCTGTACCTCAATCCGAAATCCGGCCAGAGCTACAACGTGACCGCCGGGGACGACATCCTGCTGGTCCTGCCGCCGCAAGCCGACGCGACCCTGACGCTGAGCGGCGACGAGATCGAGCTGGACTGGCCCGGCCTCGAAAAAGACGAGGATGCCACCACACGCGTCATCACCCTCGGCAACGGCGCGGCCCACATTACCTTGAAAGCCGGCGGCGACATGCGCGTCAGCAGCGAATCCGGCGCGGGCGAACACGCCGAGGAATTCGGGAATTTTGCGGGCATGATGTTCGATTGGGATCTGTCCGATTTTGGAAAAGAATTAAGCGAGAGGATCTCACGCCGCGTCGCGGATGCGACCCGGCGGGCGGAACAAAAGGCCGCCCGCGCCGGACGCAAGGCGAATCAAGCGGCGCGGCATGCCCAATCGTGGAGCGTTAATTGGCCCTCGAGCGTGGTGCCGCCGGCTCCGCCCAGCGAGCCCGTCTCCGAAGAAGAACGCATGGCCATCCTGAAAATGCTGGCTGAAAAGAAGATCACCTCGGAGCAGGCGGACCAGCTTCTGGCGGCGCTGGAAGGAGGCGAGTGATGTCTTCCGTGGAACGCAAACGCATCCTCAAAATGGTGGAGGATGGGAAGATCACGGCCGAAGGCGCCCTGACACTGATCAAGGCGATCGATGAGCACGCCGCGGCCGAGGCGTTGGATGAGGCCTATGAAACGGGTGAAACCGGACCCGCCGCGGGGTCCGGGCGGGGCGCGTCGTCCGCGCATTTCTCATCCAGCAGCGCCCCGGAGTTGGAGCGGACCGCAGCACAGGCGCGCCGTCTGGCGCAGATCCCGCTGTGGTCAGGAATCACCCTGGTCGTATTGAGCGCATCCGGCATGTATGCCGTGATGCGGAATGCGGGCATGAATTTCTGGTTTTATTTTCTGATGGTTGTCTTGCTGCTGGGCGTGGCCCTCAGCGCGTTCGGCGCGTGGAGCCGCTCGGCACGCTGGCTGTTCGTGCACGTCGAGCAGTCCGAATACCACGAATGGCCGCGGCGAATTCTGCTCGGCCTGCCGCTACCGCTCGAGTTGGCAGGTTGGTTCCTGCGGACGTTTGGCAACCGTATTGAAGGGTTGCAGAACACAGCCGTGGATGAGGTCGTTCAAGCCATCTCGCTGACGAAGGGCATGCATGAGCCGCTGATCGTCAATGTGGAGGAAGGCGAGGGCGGGGAACGCGTGCAGGTGTACATTGGCTAGGAGGCGCGAATGACAAGCGTGGAAGAGAGACTGAAGATCCTGAAGATGATCGAGGAAGGCAAGCTCAGTGCCGAGGAGGGCGCCAAGCTGCTCTCGGCGTTGAGCCAGGGACGGCGCGGACCGGGCGGCATGCTGCCGCCGCGACCACCCGGCACGCCCGGATCGGCGCGCTGGCTGCGCATCCGCGTGACGGATGTGCGCACGGGCCGCTCGAAAGCCTCGGTGCAGATCCCGTTGGCGCTGGTGGATGCCGGCATGAAGATCGGCGCGCATTTCGCGCCGGAGGTGGAAGGCGTGGACATGTCCAACGTGCTGGCCGCGCTGCGCGCCGGCATGACCGGCAAGATCATCGACGTGACGGACGACGAAGACGGCGAGCACGTC
>DASXQN010000091.1:0-2507 GCA_036507155.1 Anaerolineales bacterium | reverse complement strand
TCGCAATGACATGGCGCTTGGAGGCGTTGAATGCTAATTGACATTATCGGCGTGCCGATCGATCTCGGCGCCGGCCGCCGTGGCGTAGACATGGGTCCCAGTGCCATCCGTTACGCCCACCTGCAGCCGCGGCTCGAAGCGCTCGGTTACACCGTCCAGGATGCGGGCAACATCGAGGTGCCGATCGCCGAGATGTGCACGGTCAGCGATCCTAAGCTCAAATACGTCGATTGCATCGTGCCGATGGCGCGGCGCGTGGCCGGCGCGGTGGCCACCTCCGTCCAGGGCGCACGCTTCCCGCTGGTGCTGGGCGGCGATCACAGCCTGTCGCTCGGCTCGATCCGCGGCGCGGCCAAACACAGGCGCATCGGCGTGATCTGGGTGGACGCGCACGCGGATTTCAACACGCCTGAGACCACACCGTCCGGCAATATTCACGGCATGCCGCTGGCTGCGCTTGCCGGCTTGGGGGACGCGCGGCTCGTGCGTCTGTGGGACGAGCCTACACCGGTCATCGACCCGGCGCATATCGCGATCCTCGGCGCGCGCGATCTCGATCCCGGTGAGAAGCGCAACCTGCGCGAGGCCGGCGTGATGGTGATGAGCATGGAACAAGTGGACCGCTTCGGCATGACCGCCACGATGGAACAGGCCATCGAACGCGTCGGCCGCGACGTGGACGGCATCTATCTTTCGTTCGATATGGACGCGCTCGATCCGCTGTACGCGCCTGGCGTGGGGACGTCGGTGCCCGGCGGCTTGACGCAGCGCGAGGCGCACCTGGCCTGCGAACTGCTGGCCGAATCGAAAAAACTGCTGGGCATGGACCTCGTGGAAGTGAATCCCATCCTGGACGTCCACAACCAGACGGCTGAGTTGGGCGTCGAGTTCATCCTGTCGGCGCTCGGCCGGCGGGTATGGGACGCGCCATGAGCACGCGTCCGACGCTCGAACAAATCGAAGACCTGGCGCGCCGCGCGGGCGCGATCTTGCGTGCCGGGTATGAAGATGAACATCAGGTGGACTACAAGGGCGTGATCGATCTCGTCACCGAGGTGGACCACCAATCCGAAGCCTTTTTGCTGGGCGAGATCCAGCGCCTGTTTCCGGACGGCCACATTCTCACAGAGGAGACCGGCTCGATAAAGGGGAGCGACGATTCGCTCTGGTACATCGATCCGCTGGATGGCACCGTCAACTATGCCCACCAGATCCCGATCTTCGCGGTGTCGATTGCCTATGCTTCACGTGGAGTGCTCGAGCTGGGCGCGGTGTACGATCCGTCGCGCGATGAGATGTTCTCCGCCGCCCGCGGACTCGGCGCGCGCCTCAACGGTCGTCCCATCCGTCCCTCCGCCGCGGACGACTTGCAGCGCAGCCTGTTGGTCACCGGCTTTCCGTATGATGCGTGGAACACGGCGCAGGATAACTTCGCCAACTTCGTCAAGCTCGCGAAATTGACGCAAGGCGTGCGGCGCTTGGGGTCCGCTGCGCTGGATGCGTGCTATGTGGCGGCGGGGCGCTTCGATGGCTTCTGGGAGCTGTCGCTCAAGCCGTGGGACGTGGCGGCGGCGGGGCTGATCGCGCAGGAGGCGGGCGCCATCGTCACGGATATCGACGGTCAGCCGGATTTCCTGGCCCAGCCGCAGTCGATCGTGGCAGCCGCGCCCGGGCTGCACGCGAAATTGCTGGAGGCGTTGCACGAGCCGGGATGAGGGGAACGGGGGAAAGGGTTGGGGTGAAAGGGGAGCGCAGGAGTGGTCGGCGGGATTTGTTGTTTTTCCACGCATATTCCGTATAATGCTTGTAAATCGCCGACTGCCTTGATTGTATATTCAGTAAGGAGATAGGCGGACTGCACAACGCCTAGTTAGGTGGTGGCTTACCTGCATTGTAGTGAAGAAGCTTCGCTGCCGGTCGTTTCGGGTTCCGCCCAAAAGGCGTAAAATGAGGGAGAGAAAGGACAGACATTTTGGGAAAGATTTTAGGCCCGGTTCAGTGGATTAGAATCATTGGCACTCTGTGTGCATTTGTTGGGGGCATTCTGAATATCTTTGGCGGCTTTCTTGCTCCGTTATTACCAGAATTCTCGCAACCGGAGATACAGGACTTTGGCCTTAAGATGGCGTTGGCCAGCCTGGTCCTTGTGGCAGTGGCCGCTACCATCGCGGAACTGATGGATAGCCTCACCGCGCCCCGATTATTTCTAGGGGATATTGTCGTAAGAGAGAAGTCTGTGTATGCGGGTGGTGCCTTGCTACACATGTTTGATTTTGTTTTTGGGACGATAGTCAATCTGCCACATAACTTAGATAAAGGTCAATCCGCTGAACACGCAACCATCGAAATTGTCTTCAAATCAGAGGGTAGAGATCCAGTCCGCATTGAGTCGGCCAGATGGAGCTATACGGAGAATCCCGTTTTCCCGCAGGAAGTAGATGATTTTAGAACGCTTAAATCGATGGAGTTGCATCCCAACAATCCAGAAACCTTCATATTGGTTTACA
>DASXQN010000090.1:0-5409 GCA_036507155.1 Anaerolineales bacterium | reverse complement strand
CAGCGACGGAAGCGCCGGCCACCGAGGCTCCCGCTGCCATGAGCGAAGTCGAAGTATTCTCGTGGTGGACCGGCGGCGGTGAAGCTGCCGGCCTGGAGGCCATGGTCGTGGTCTTCAATGCGAAATATCCTGACATCACGTTTGTCAACGGCGCCGTCGCCGGTGGCGCAGGCACGAACGCCCGCGCCGTCCTGGCGACCCGTCTGCAAGCCGGTGATCCACCGGATTCATTCCAGGCCCATGCAGGTCAGGAAATCATCGGCACGTACGTGAAGGCGAATCAGATCGAGCCGCTCGATGACTTCTTCGCCAGCAGCGGTTTCGCCGATGTTCTGCCCGCCACCTTGCTGCCCTTGATCTCGAAGGACGGCCATCCCTACTCGGTGCCGGTCAACATCCACCGCTCGAACGTGATGTGGTACAACCCGACCGTCCTCGCGGACGCGGGTGTTGCCGTCCCCACCACCTGGGATGAGTTCTTTGCAGCGTGCGATACGCTTGTAGCCGCGGGCAAGATCTGCCTCTCGATGGGCCCGCAGTGGACGTCCATGCACCTGTTCGAAAACGTCCTGCTCGGCTCATTGGGTGTGGATGCATACAACGGCCTATGGACCGGCTCGACGGATTGGTCTGGCGCCGAAGTTACTGCAGCTTTGGACAACTATGCCAAGGCGCTGTCCTACACTAACAGCGATGCGTCGACGCTCGCCGACTGGCAGCCTGCTTCCAAGCTGGTTGCCGATGGCGATGCCGCCTTTAATATCATGGGCGACTGGGCTGATGGCTATTTCTCGGGCGATCCCGCCGGCAACAACCTCGGCCTGACCCCCGGCACGGATTATGCCTGGGCTCCGGTTCCCGGCACCGATGGCGTCTTCAACTTCCTGTCCGACAGCTTCGTGCTGCCGGTCGGCGCCAAGCACCCGGATGGCACGATGGCGTGGCTCACCGTAGCTGCGTCCAAGGAAGGCCAGGAAGCCTTCAACCCGGTGAAGGGCTCCATCTGCGCCCGCACCGACTGCGACCCGAGCCTGTTCGGTCCGTACCTGCAGACCGCGCTCGCCGACTGGAGCACGGACACTGTCGTCGGCAGCTTGACGCACGGCGTGGTTGCGAACGATGGTTGGAAGTCCAAGATCGACACGGCCCTGGGCCTGTTCCTCGCGGATAAGGATGTGGCCGCTTTCCAGGCCGCACTCGCCGCGGCTTGCGCAAGCGATGGTGCCTGCCAGTAAGTTCCAAGCGAGTTAGCACGTGAGTAAGAAATAGTGGGCGGCGATCGCCGCCCACTATTTTTGTCCTTCTTCATCATTTTTGGAAGATCGCCGCTCTGATCCGGCAATCCTTGACAGTTGCCAACGCAACCGCTATGCTTGGAAACGTCATACCTTCATCCAACGGCAGGGCAGACCTCCACGAAAGAAATGACCATGCTCCGTAAGTTCGAACAGCTCACCACCCGACTGCCTCTTGTCATACTCGCCATGCTGCTGGGTTCAGCGGCCATGTACCTGGCCAGCACGGGCCAGGCCGTGCTGGCTGGCCATGACCTGACGTCCGCCGGATTGATCGGCGGCGCGCTGCTCTTGTACGGTGGCGTGATCATGCTTGTGTCGTCGCTGGGCAGCGAACTGGCCCTCTCGGTCGCGCTGATCCTGCCTTCCATCGTAGCGGTCCTCATCTTTGTATATGCATTTATTGCCTGGTCGGTGCGAGTTTCGCTCAGCAATTGGAAGGGGCTGCTGCCCGATTACACCTGGAACGGGCTGAACAACTATATAGAGCTGTTCAGCGACCGCCGCTTCCAGATCGATATTCGCAACACGTTCGTCTTCACCAGCCTCTTCCTGATCGCCAGCCTGGTGATCGGTCTCACGCTGGCGATCCTGCTGGACCAGCGCTTGCGAGGCGAATCCATCTTCCGCGGCATCTTCCTGTTCCCGATGGCTGTCTCTTTCATCGTCACGGGCGTGATCTGGGGCTGGCTGATGAATCCTGCCACCGGCAGCCGTATCACCGGCATCAATTTGATTTTCAAATCGCTTGGCCTGGATTTCCTGATCAGCCTGTGGCATTCCAGTCCGCCACCGTGGGGGATGGCCTTCACGGTGATCCCGGCCGTGTGGCAGTTATCGGGGTTTACGATGGCACTGTATCTGGGTGGGCTGCGCAGCATCTCGGATGATCTGCGCGAAGCGGCGCGCGTCGATGGTGCCAGCGAGTTCCAGATCTACCGCTACATCATCATGCCGATGCTCAGCCCGGTGACGTTGAGCGCCGTGATCATCCTGGGACACATGTCGCTGAAGATCTTCGACCTGATCGTGGCGCTCGGCCATCAAGATCTGCGCCTCGACGTGCCCGGGATCTACATGTGGAGAACATCCTTCGACGCCAACAACTTTGGCCAGGGTGCGGCCATCGGCATCCTGATGCTGCTCAGTGTGGCGATCCTGGTGGTGCCGTATCTCATATACAGCATGAAATCGGAGGCGGAAGTATGACGCGCCGCCGCAGCCTGGATCCCATTTTCTATGTTCTGTTGATCGCCGCGGCGATCGTTTATCTTCTGCCGATCTATATGCTTTTGATCACCAGCTTCAAGAGCTTCGCCGAGGTCGATCTCAAGACGATGTGGAACCTGCCGTCGAACGGCCTGCACATCGATAATTTCCGGGAGGCGTACAAGCATCTGGCGCCCAGCCTGAAGAACAGCCTGGTGATGGTCATCCCTGAGGCGTTGCTCTCGTCCCTCCTGGGCTCGGTCAACGGCTACATCCTTGCGAAGTGGAAGTTCCCCGGCTCGAACTGGATCTTCACCGTCATCCTGTTCGGCATGTTCATTCCCTATCAAAGCATTCTGCTGCCGCTCGTCAAATTCATGCAGTTCATTCATTTATATGGAGGGATTCCCGGGCTGGTGCTGGTGCACATCATCTATGGAATCCCGATCACTACTTTGATCTTCCGAAATTATTACGCCGGCATTTCTACGGAAATCCTGGAGGCGGGAAAGATCGACGGCGCGGGGCTGATCGGACTGTATCGATACATCCTGCTGCCGCTCTCGGCGCCGAGCTTCGCGGTGGTGATCATCTGGCAGTTCACGCAAGCCTGGAACGAATTCCTGTTCGCGGTGATCCTCACCAACCAGAGCAGCTGGCCAGTCACTGTGGCGCTCAACAATCTCGCCGGCAGCCAGTTGGTGGCCTGGAATGTGCAGATGGCGGCCTCGCTGCTGGCCGCGCTGCCGACCCTGCTGGTTTACATCTTCCTCGGACGTTTCTTCCTGCGCGGACTCATGGCGGGAGCGCTGAAGGGGTAGTCGCGTGGCAGACTCGATCCTACGCTGGGGCTTTCTCTCGACCGCGCGCATCAACCGCGACCTGATCCCGCCGCTGCAGGCGTCCAAACGAAACAAACTGACAGCGGTGGCCAGCCGGACGCAGGAGCAAGCCAAGGCGTACGCGCGCGAATGGAACATTGCGCGCTGGCATGGGAGCTACGAAGCGCTGCTCGACGATCCCCAGATCGACGTGATCTACAACTCGCTCCCCAATCATCTGCACGCCGATTGGAGCATCCGCGCATTGCGCGCCGGCAAGCATGTGTTGTGCGAGAAACCGATCGCGTTAAGTCTCGAAGAGATGGACGCGATGATCGCGGCGGCGCGGGATACCGGCAAGGTACTGGCAGAAGCCTTCATGTACCGCCACCACCCGCAAACCTTGAAAGTGAAGGAACTCGTGGATAGCGGCGCGCTTGGCCTGGTCCGGCTGGTGCGCGGCAGTTTCACGTTTTCGCTGGCGGGTGACAGGGACATTCGATTGGTCAAACAGATGGGCGGCGGAAGCATCTGGGACGTGGGCTGTTACCCGATCAGTTTCACGCGCGCCGTCCTCGGGTCCGAGCCGCTCGAGGTGTTTGGCTGGCAGGTCAAAGGACCAACTGGCATCGATGAAACCTTCACCGGTGAAATGCGTTTTGCGGGCGATGTCCCGGCGTCGTTCGATTGCGGGTTCAGGTCCCCTCTGCGCTGGCATATGGAGATCGTCGGATCAGATGCCACGCTGAACGTCCCCTCCCCGTTCAAGCCGGGTTATAACGAGAAGCTGCTGCTCAGCCGCGATGATCAAACCGAAACGATCGTCGTGCCGGGGCAGGAGTTGTACA
Source organism: Anaerolineales bacterium (assembly GCA_036507155.1). Lineage (GTDB taxonomy): Bacteria > Chloroflexota > Anaerolineae > Anaerolineales > Villigracilaceae > DASXQN01. The sequence goes on along the minus strand of DASXQN010000090.1, from coordinate 1,236 downwards.
TCGGTGAAGTGGAAGACATGGCGGATGCGGTGCTGGCTGGAAAAGCGCCGCGCGTCAGCTTGAAAGACAGCCGGGGAAACACGGCCGCGATCCTGGCATTGCTGGAATCGTCGGAAGCGAATCGGCCGATCAAAATGTAGTTGAGCACCGCACGGGGGACATTGAATTGAACATCTCACATCACATCTGCAGGTTTTCGTCATGCTAGCGCGCGTGTATTCGTGCGCCTTGATCGGCCTTGAGGGCGTGGTAGTCGAAGTGGAGGTCGACTACGCCGCGGGGATGGGCGGCATGATCATCGTCGGCTTGCCCGACGCGGCCGTGCAGGAGAGCCGCGAGCGTGTACAGTCAGCGGTCAAGAACGCCGGCCTGGCGTTCCCGCGCAAACGCGTGCTCGTCAACCTGGCGCCGGCCGCGGTGCGAAAAGAAGGACCGGCCTACGACCTGCCGATCGCGTTAGGTGTGCTGGTCATGACCGGCGCGCTTCCGCTTGAGTCGATCGATGGCGCCATGGTGATCGGCGAGCTCTCACTGGACGGCGCGGTGCGCCACGCGCGCGGCGTCCTGCCGATGGCGGCGACCGCGCGCCAGAAAGGATTCGCGCGGCTGTTCGTCCCCGCCTCAGACGCGCCGCAGGCGGCCCTGATTCCCGGGATCGAGGTCATCCCCGTCGCGTCGCTCGCGGACCTGTACAGGCACCTGAGCGGAGAGCATCCGATCGCCGCGCATCCGACCATCGAAGCGGAGTCCGTCCCGGGTCCGGCGGTGACCGACTTCCGCGAGATCAAAGGGCAGGAGCACGTCAAGCGCGCGTTGGAAGTGGCCGCAGCCGGGGCACACAATCTCTTAATGATCGGGCCTCCCGGCGCAGGCAAGACATTGCTGGCGCGCGCCCTGCCCGGAATCCTGCCGGAGATGAGCCTGGATGAGTCGCTGGATGTGACGCGCGTGTACTCCGTGGCAGACGCGCTGCCGCCGAATATGATGGTGCGCACGCGGCCTTTCCGTGCGCCGCACCATACCATTTCGCATGCGGGATTGGTGGGCGGCGGAAACTGGCCGCATCCCGGCGAGATCTCGCTGGCGCACCGCGGCGTGCTCTTTCTGGACGAACTTCCGGAATTTGGATCGCGCGTGCTGGAGGTGATGCGCCAGCCCATCGAAGACAAAAGCGTCACGATTTCGCGCGCGCAAGGATCGCTGACCTTCCCGGCCAACTTCATGCTGGTGGGCGCG
>DASXQN010000089.1:0-2788 GCA_036507155.1 Anaerolineales bacterium | reverse complement strand
ACCACAACGGCTGGCAGATCGACCTGCTGCGCAAATACGTCGAGCAGCCGTTCGTCACCAACCAGCTCGAGTTGAACCTGCTGCATTTCGACCTGCTCAACGAGGGCGTCATGGTCAACCAGGATGTCAAATACAGCGCGGCCGCCGGCGTCATCGATTACTGCCGCCTGCACGACATTATGATCCAGGCCTGGTCCCCTGTGGCGCAGGGTGATCTGATCGCCCCGTCGGACAAGGCGCCGAAGCGCGTCCGCAATGCGGCCAAGGCGGTGGCGAAGATGGCAAAGGCGAAGAACACCAGCCGCGAGGCGATTGCCCTCGCCTGGCTGCTGCGCCATCCGGCCGGCATCCAGCCCATCGTGGGCACGACAAAACCGGACCGCGTCACGGCCAGCGCGCTGGCGGACGGTATCCAGCTCAGCCGAGAGGAATGGTACAGCCTGCTCGAGTCGTCGCGCGGCGAGAGCGTGCCGTAGGGAAATCTTGCGATCCCTCGGAGTATCTATTGCTCGGCGAGGGTCTCCGGACCCCGCCGATCGCGAAGCACGTGTGCCCGCAAGGGTATCCCGTAGCGCCTGTCCCGAACGAAGTGAGGGGAAGCGGAGGGAAATACGACCGAAGGTCTGACTACAACATGGAGACCTATCGGTCGCATGCGGCGCAGGTCAACCCCTCGCTCTGCTCGGGGTGCTTCGCGAAGACCTTGCGCCAGCGCCGAGGTTTTCAGATAAACTCACAATCAGAGGCATATTATGGAAATATCCATCTGTTCCTATAGCTTTCACGGCCTGCTCGAATCCGGCAAGCAGGATGTGTTCGGATACATCCGCGATAGTCGCGCCTTGGGCTGCACGTCGCTCGACCTGTGGAACGCGCACCTGCCAACCTTGCTGGATGAAGAATCCCGGACGCCCGACACGATCACACCTGAATACGCGCAACTGTCAAAAGGGCAGACCGATTATCTCGATAAGATCAAAGCCGCGGCGGACGAGGCCGGGCTGCCTTTTGCGAGCCTGGCAGTGGATGGCGCGCATATCTATGAAGAGGAACCGGACGCACGGCGGGCCAACCGGATCAAAGCCTATCGCTGGATGAACATCGCCGAACGGTTGGGCGCGCAACAGGTGCGGCTGGACACGGGCGGTCCTGAGGAGATGCCTGAACCGGTGTTCGAGATCATCATCGACGGATACGCGGACCTGATCAAGCGTGCCGGCGAAAAAGGGCTCGAGGTCGTTATGGAAAACCACTGGGGCGCCTCGCGGCTTCCGGAAAACGTCGTCCGCATCCTGGAGACGGTGAAAGGCCTCGGTCTGCTCTTCGATACGGGCAACTGGCCCGACGGCGCCGAGGAGAAAGGCTGGGCGATGTGCGCAAAGTACGCGCATGCAACACACATCAAGACCTTTGAGTTCGACGCGCAAGGCAACGAGACCACCGTGGATGTGCCCAAGGCGATGCATTATCTGCTGGACGCCGGATACAAAGGCGTGTGGGGCATTGAGAGCTGCCCGGCCGAAGGCGAGGATGAGATCGAGGCCGCCAGAAAGACGATCGCGCTGATCAAAAGGACGTTGTCCGAGGCATAATCCGCCAAGATGTTATCGCGCTGATCGCGAAGCATCCCGTAGCGAAGCGGAGGGAGCGAAGGCGAAGCGTGGCGATGTGCGGTTCGACAGGCTCACCGCGGCGGTCTCGCGGGAAGTGATGTGCAGTTCGACAGGCCTTCGGCGTGAGCTCAGTCGAACGCTCACCGCGGCGTCCTTGCCGTGGCGGCAACACCGCTTGGGGCGAGGTTCTGTTCAAAAATTGGAGACGGTATGGCATCCCCGAGACACATTCGACTGGGACTGATCGGCGCGGGACAGCGCGGCCAGCATCATCTTGGCGTTTATCGGGACATCGATAGCGCAGAGGTCGTGGCGGTCGCCGATATTAACGAGGCGCTCGCCCGGCAGGTGGCGGCGGAGTACAGCATTCCGCATGTCTACTCCGATTACCGCGATTTGTTACAGCGCGACGACATCGAGGCGGTGATCATCTGCCTGCACAATAACCTGCACCGGCCGGCGGCCGTGGCGGCCATGGAGGCCGGCAAGGATGTCTTTTGTGAAAAGCCGATGGCCGGATCATACGCCGATGCAAAGATTATGCTCGAGGCTGCCAAAGATTTGAAGCGCCAGCTGAGCATCCAACTCTTCACGCTGTTCACGAACGAGACCCGCGCTGCCAGGCGCTTGATCGACGGCGGCCACCTCGGTGAGATCTATCACGCGCGCTCCACGGGATTCCGGCGGCGAGGCCGGCCCTATGTGGACGGCTACGGCACGGCCACCTTCGTGCAGAAGCGCCATGCTGCCGGCGGCGCGCTCTACGATATGGGCGTCTACCACATCGCGGGATTGCTCTATCTGCTGGACAACCCCGCGGTGGAGCGCATCAGCGGCAAGACCTATCAGAAAATTCCCATGGATCCCGCGCGTGAGAAGGCCAGCGGCTATGACGTGGAAGAGTTGGGGCTGGGCTTCGTCCGCTTTACCGGGGATGTCACGCTGGACATCATCGAAGCCTGGGCGATCCATTTGAATGATCTGGAGGGATCGAGCGTGATCGGAACGCTGGGCGGTATCCGCCTCGAACCGTTTGGTTATTATCACACTCTCGCAGACATGGAAGTCAACAGCAGCGTCGACCTGGAACAGATGGCATATCGCTGGAAGATGGTTAACGACGGCGGCGATGTCTACGACAGCCCCGAGCATCATTGGATCGCTGCATTGCAGGG
>DASXQN010000088.1:0-6129 GCA_036507155.1 Anaerolineales bacterium | reverse complement strand
CGCGCTTCATGTTTCCAAGAACTGTATCGTCGCCGGCCTGGATCGGGAGCTCGATGTGCGGCATGACCCGCGGCAGTTCGGCCATCGTGCGGATCAGGTCGTCGTCAAAATAGCTAGGGTGGGATGTGAGAAAGCGGATGCGTTGAATGCCGTCCACTTCATGGATCACGCGCAGCAACGCCGCCAGGTTCGGGCCATCTGGGACATCGCGGCCGTATCGGTCCACGATCTGGCCGAGCAGCGTGATCTCTTTCACGCCCTGGCGCGCGAGCGAGCGCACCTCAGCCACGATGTCGCCCACCGGCCGCGAGCGCTCGACGCCGCGGCGGTAGGGAATGATGCAAAAAGTACAGGCGTGCGAACAGCCATAAACGATCGGCACGTGCGCGCTGATCAGGTTGCCCTGCTCGGCGACCGGGAGGATCAGTTCCTCGTCCATCACCAGGAAGCGCCGGGCGGTCTCAGATTCTTCGAGTGAGCGGACCCGGCCCTGCGTCAGGTGCGAGATCAGCGGCCCCGGATCGGAGGGCGGCGAGAACACGTCCACGAAGGGCAGCCGGGCGCGCAGCTTTTCCGCGCCGCGTACGCCGACCATGCAGCCCATCACGTTGATGATCAGATTCGGGTTTTTGTCCTTGAGCGGGCGCAGCGATGTGGCCCGGCCGATGGCCTTGTCCTCGGCGGACTGCCGCACGACGCAGGTATTCAGCACGATGACATCAGCCTCTTCGATGCTGCCCGTCAACTGATAACCGAGGTGCTCCAACGCCGAACCGACGCGCTGCGAATCCGCCACGTTCATCTGACAGCCCTCGGTCCAGATGTGGTATTTCATAGGCCGGAAATTATACCAAGAACCGACGGCGGACCGTGGACCATGGACGATCGGCCGTTGAGCGTGGTCCGTCGTCCTGCCTCCACAGTCCACCGTCCATCGTCCGCGGTCCGAGATATGGTAAAATCCTCGCGCCAGGAGGGATGGCCGAGTGGCTTAAGGCGCATGTCTTGAAAACATGTTTGGGTCACACCAACGTGGGTTCGAATCCCACTCCCTCCGCTGGGATTTGAAGCGGGAATTGAAGATTGTGGATTGATGATTGCTGATTTTCAAGCCCGCTGAAATCATCAATCACAAATCAGCAATCGACAATCGAATTGGGGAGGTGCCAGAGTGGCTGAATGGGCTCGCCTGCTAAGTGAGTGCCGGGGTAACTCGGTCGCGGGTTCGAATCCCGCCCTCCCCGCCACAACGGAAAACGCGTCCGAGTGGGCGCGTTTTTGTTGTCGGTCGCGGGTTCGAATCCCGCCCTCCCCGCCACAACGGAAAACGCGTCCGAGTGGGCGCGTTTTTGTTGTCGGTCGCGGGCCCCCACAGGGGGGATGTTATTCGAATCCCGCCCTCCCCGCCACAACGGAAAACGCGTCCAACCGGGCGCGTTTTTTGATTCAGGTTGCAGGGAACCAAGGGATTTAACCACGAAGACTCACACCTGCCCTGGCGGGCGGTGCCAGGGAAGTCACAAAGACACAAACGGAAAGATTCGTGACTTAGTGACTTCGTGACTTGGTGGTGAATTCTCGGACTGGCTGCGAGCGGGCGAAGCGGCCGCTCATTCGTCTGCGCGCTTGGTCATCAGGTCGGCGTACTGCGGATGGCGGTGAATGTAGGCCGCGGCGTAGGAACACATCGGGATCACCCGCAGCGACTCCGCCCTGGCATATTCGAGGCTGGCCTCCACGATCTTGCCAGCCACGCCCTGCCCTCGGAACTGGGGATCGACGCCGACATGCGTGATGACAAAAGTGCCGCCGTCCAGCAGGTAATCGAGCTTGCACATCTTGCCTTCGATCCACAGCTCGAAGCGCTTCTCAGCTTCATTGTTTACAATCTGCAGTCTTTCAAGATCCAATCCCATGTAGTTAGATTCCTCGTGTTCTCTGCTTCGCCCGCGCGAAGACCGCAATGAATTCCGTGATCATCTTCAGCGCCGCAAAGACCGTCGCTTCGGATGGATCCAGTGGCGGCGAGACTTCCACCACGTCCAGGCCGGCCAGCGGCAGCCCCTGCATGGACTGGATCAGCGTGATCAGATCCCGCGACGTAAGCCCGCCCGCCTCCGGGATGCCCGTCCCCGGCGCGAACGCGGGGTCGAGGCAATCGATATCCAGCGAGATGTGCACGGCGTCGCAGCGCGCCAGCACTTTGTGGACGTCCGCGGCGACGACTTTCATACCCAGCTCGGCCACATCCGCCGCGCTGTGCACGTGCATCCCGCCGTTTTCGATCATGTCGAGCTCCTGCTGCTCCCACGAGCGCAGCCCGACCAGGCAAACGTCCTGCGGCTGCAATCCGAACTCGAGCGCTCGCCTCAAAACACAGGCATGCGAGAGCCTGGACCCATTGAACTCGTCGCACAGGTCGGGGTGCGCGTCCACCCACAGCAGGCCGAGACGCCGCCCCGCGAATCGCTCGCGCTGTCCCTGCAGGACCGGGATCGTGACAGAGTGGTCGCCCCCGAGCACGATCGGAACATTGGAGAGCGCGCTCACTTTTTGGCGGACCAGTTCAAAGTCCGTGCGGGCGTCCTGGACCTGGATATCGCCGAGGTCCGCGATGCGGAGGTGACTCAAGCGCGTGCGATCCTCGCTGAACGGGGTGAGATGGCCGGACCAAAACCGCAGCCGCGCGGGACCTTGAGCTGCTCCCGTTCGAGCGGAGGCGCCGCCCTCGAATGGGACACCCAGGATCGAAAAGTCGGCGTCATTTGCTGGACCGCTTGACGTTGCAAGATCGGCCCATGGTCCATGCGTGGCTTTAAGGTCGCTCATGCCGTTCTCATCCGGACACATCCACCGCCTAAATATATCATTGACCCGAATTTTGTTTGCTTTTACAATACTCCCCATGTTCCTGATGTTCGCGGGTTTCTTTCGCCCCGACCATGACCCTCCGATGTGGCCACGATCGCGCGCGTAATTTGCATCCTGGTCGTTTCTTTTGTTAACTGAACGGAGGAATCCATGACTAGCACCCTTATTTCGAAGCGTGCCCCCGCCTATGCGGATGTGCCGGATGAGAAATGGAACGATTGGCGCTGGCAATTAAGCCACCGCCTGAACAGCGCGGAAGAGATCGAAACGGTCCTTCCGATCACCGAGTCCGAGCGAAAAGCCCTGAATACCAGCGGCATGTTCCGCGTGGACATCACGCCGTACTTCATCTCCCTGATCGACCCCGAGGATCCGAATGATCCCATCCGGCCGCAGATCATCCCGCGCGCCGAGGAGCTGCAGAGTTTCACGGCCATGATGGAAGACTCGCTGGCCGAAGACCAGCACTCTCCCGTTCCCGGCCTGGTGCATCGCTACCCGGACCGCGTGCTGATGCTGGTGACGACCCAGTGCGCGGCTTACTGCCGCTACTGCACGCGCTCGCGCATCGTGGGCGATCCCGGCCAGACGTTCTCGCGGGCCGAATTCGAGATGCAGATCGAGTATCTCAAGCGCACCCCGCAGGTGCGGGACGTGCTGCTTTCGGGCGGCGATCCGCTGGTATTGGCCCCAAAGATTCTGGAAGAGATCCTGACCCGGTTGCGACAGATCCCGCACATCGAGATCGTGCGCATCGGTTCGCGGGTACCGGTCTTCATGCCGATGCGGATAACCCAGGAGCTGTGCGACATGCTCGCCAAGTTCCACCCGCTGTGGCTGAACATCCACGTCAACCACCCCAACGAGATCACCAAGGAACTGGACGAGGCCTGCGACCGCATGTCGCGCGCCGGCATCCCGCTCGGAAACCAGTCCGTGCTGCTGGCGGGCGTCAACGACTGCGTGCACATCCAGCGCGAGCTGGTGCAAAAGCTCACTCGCATTCGTGTGCGCCCCTACTATCTATATCAGTGCGACCTGGTGGAAGGCTCCGGCCATTTCCGCACCCCGGTTGCCAAGGGCATCGAGATCATCGAGGGCCTGCGCGGACATACCTCGGGCTACGCTGTGCCGCAATTCATCGTGGATTCCCCGGGCGGCGGCGGCAAGATCCCGGTCATGCCAAACTATCTGCTGAGCGCCTCCGACCACAAGGTCGTGGTGCGCAATTTCGAAGGCTTTATCAGCACCTACGAAGAGCCCACCGAGTACAAGCTGCACGATCCGAAGACCTGCAAGTTCTGCCAGAACAAGCGCCCTGAACCGGGGCAGACTGGCATCACCGGCTTGCTGGATGGCGACGACATGTTCATCAAGCCCGTGCACTTCGATGAAGTGCATGAGCGCGGCGGCGGACAGCACCGCCTGAAAGATGACAAGAAGTGGATACCGCTGGGCATTGGAACGAGTGAATCAAATCCGAAATAGCAGGAACCGGTACCGCGATCAAATAAGTTGACGCAGGAGAGAAAAATGAATTTCAATATGAATCGACTGGTCTTCGTCCTCGTGGCAACTGCCCTGCTGGCAGCTGCCTGCGCGCCGGGCCAGGCAACGCCGGACGCGGCGGAGATCGCCGATCAGATCGCCACCGCGGTCGCCGCGACCGTCTCGGCGCAGCAGAGCGCCACCGCGGCCGCGCTGGCCCTGGCGACTGCGACGCTCCCGCCGACTGCCACATCGACGTTTACGCCGACGCTCGTCCTGCCGACCGCGACCCCGTTCGTGATCGTGGCCGCCACCTCCAGTGGCGGTGGCGGAGGCGGCGGTGGTGGCGGAGGCGGCAGCGCCACGTTCGCATGCGATCCCGATACGGGCAAGCGGCCGCGCGACAATTCAGAATTTCACCCTGGCGATGATTTCGACGTCAAGTGGACGATCATCAACACCGGCACCGAAACCTGGCCCGCCGGTTATGATTTCGAGTATTTCAGCGGCGCCCAAATGACCGGTGTCACCTTCCTTGAACTCCCCGAAGTAAAGCCGGGCAAAAGTTACAGCGTGGTCCTGGATGGGAATGCGCCTGCTGAAAAGGGTTTCCAGGTGATGACCTGGAAACTTGAAGGCGGCTTCTGCTATCCTTACATCGCGATTCAGGTGAATTAGCTGGACATATGAAAGCGGGAGCAGCGCGCAGATGAACAGGCGGCAGCGCATCTGGTCGTTCGTCTCGGCCGGTGTCATTCTGCTTGCCTGCGCGCCTCTCCTTGCTCCGGTATCTCCGACCCTGGATCCAAATCAGGTGAATACCGTGATCGCGGGGACGGCTGGCGCCGCGGCCACGCTTACCTCGCTGCTGACGCCGCCAACCTGGACGCCCAGTTTCACTCCGTTCCCAAGCGCGACGGCTTCCGTCACCCCGTCCCCCACAGAGACCTTCGTCTTCGCTCTGCCGACGTTCACGAGGACCCGAACGCCGTCGCCGATCCCCCAGCCGACCAATCCAGGCGGCGGCAGCACCGGTGGAAAATTTGCCTGCAGCGTCACAGGCACAAGTCCCTCAAACGGCACAGTCTTCTCACCCAATCAGGATTTTGATGCGGTCTGGACTGTGAAGAACACGGGCGCAAATCGCTGGGATGCCTCAGCGATGGACTACATCTTCGCGGGCGGCGAGGCGATGAACCTGCAAGATGCATATGACCTGCCGGCCAGCGTTAAATCCGGCGGCTCCATCGATCTGCGTGTGGATATGCGCGCTCCCTCCTCCCCCGGTACCTACACGACCACCTGGCAGTTGAAGGACGGCAAAACACAATTCTGCAATATGAAGTTGACCATCGTAGTGCAGTGATGGCGTTCAGTTCCCGAAATAAAAACGGAGCAGGCTTTTCAAGCCTGCTCCGTTTTTGTATTAACTGCGGAGCTTCGCGCCGACTTCCTGCTCCAGCCGCTTGACGATCTTGTTTCGGATCGCGGCCGCTTCGGCATCGGTCAGCGTTTTATCGGGCGCCTGGTAGGTGAGGCTGTACGCCAGCGACTTCTTCCCGGCCCCTATCTGTTCGCCGCGGAAGACGTCGAAGAGGCGCACAGCGCTGAGCGTCGCGCCGCCGGTCTGGCGGATCAAGCCCTCGACGCGCGCCGCCGGCACCGATTCGTCCACGATCACGGCGATATCTTCCAGCACGGGGGGAAAATCAGGAACCGGTTCGATGCCGTAGGCCGGCGCCGCGCTGCGCAGCGCGGCCAGGTCGAGGT
>DASXQN010000087.1:0-3955 GCA_036507155.1 Anaerolineales bacterium | reverse complement strand
AAGTCGAACAAGGGCCGCGTGCAAGCCTATGACGGCGCCATCTACATTGCAGATGCGGCGGTCTATCTGAAGGCCCACAATCCCGAGCTCGGCATAGACGACCCGTACCAGTTGACGCAGGCGCAGTTCGACGCCGCGGTGGCATTGCTTAAGGCGCAACGCGAGCTCGTCAGCCGCTACTGGCATGATGTCGTCGTGCAGATGGAAGACTTCACGAGCGAAGGCACGGTGGCTTCGTCCTCATGGCCGTATCAGGTCAATCTGCTGCAATTCGAGGGCAAACCGATCGGCTCTGTGTTCCCGTCCGAGGGCGTCACGGGCTGGGCGGACACCACCATGATGCACGTCAACGCGCCGCATCCGAATTGTGCCTATCTATGGATGGAGCATTCGCTGGATCCCAAGGTGCAGGGCGATGTCGCGGCCTGGTTCGGTTCGGTGCCCGCGGTCCCCGCGGCCTGCACGGCCAGCGATCTGCTGACCGACACCGGCTGCGCCACCAACGGATTCGACAACTTCGATTCCGTCTACTTCTGGAAGACCCCCAGCGGCTCGGGCTTTGTAGCGTACAGTAAGTGGGTGGAAGCCTATAACGAGATCAAGGGTCAGTAGTCCCGACCCCATTTCCCTCGCCCCGATCTTCTCATCGCCGGCCCGCACAGGAGCCGCGTCGAGGGGACGGGGCGAGGGTTCTAACAGGCGCGATGGCAAATTCCGCTGCAATTATTTTTTCCGGCATCTCACGGCATTTCGGGGATGTGAAGGCTGTGGACAATGTCTCACTCGAAGTGCGGGACGGGGAATTCTTCTCGATGCTCGGTCCGTCCGGATCGGGCAAGACCACCTGCCTGCGATTGATCGCGGGCTTCGACCGGCCGACCTCGGGCCATCTCGAGGTCTTCGGCCAGGACGTGTCGAACCTGCCGCCGTACGAGCGCCCGGTCAACACCGTTTTTCAAGATTATGCCTTGTTCCCGCACATGACGGTCGGCGAGAACATCGCCTATGGCCTGATGATCAAGAAGGTCGGCAAGGCCGCGCGCACCCAGCGCGCAGAGGAGATGCTCGAACTGGTGAGGCTGCCAGGCCTGGCGGGGCGCAAGCCGTCCCAACTCTCGGGGGGACAGCGCCAGCGCGTGGCATTGGCACGCGCGCTGATCAACGAGCCCAAGGTGCTGTTGCTGGATGAACCGCTGGGCGCGCTCGACCTCAAGCTGCGACAGCAGATGCAGGTGGAGTTGAAGAACATCCAACGCGAGGTAGGCATCACATTCGTGTTCGTGACACACGATCAGGAAGAAGCGCTGACGATGAGCGACCGCATCGCGGTCTTCAATCTCGGCCGCATCGAGCAGATCGGCTCGCCGGCCGAGATCTACGAACATCCGGCCACACCGTTCGTGGCGGGCTTCGTCGGCGTGTCCAACCTGGTTTCGGGCGAGGTGGCGAAGCGTATCACCGGCTCAACGCAACGCTTCTCCATCCGGCCGGAAAAAATCCATCTGGCGCCGGCCTCCGAAAAGCCGGGCGCGGATATGTATGGCGCGGCCGGCACCGTACGCGATGTGGTGTATCTTGGGTTGTATACCCGGTATCTGGTGGAGCTCGAGGACGGCGGCGATCTGGTCGTGGTCGAGCAGAATCAAGACACGACCTCGATGGATGGACTGAAGGTCAAGGGCCAGCCGGTGCGACTCCTTTGGAAGCACGAGCATAATCGGAACCTCGAAGGCTAGCATGGTGCGCCGCGTTTCAACCTATTTGTACTTGCGGCCGCGGTTGGTGCTGTGGCTACTGCTCGGTCCGCCGCTGCTTTATTTTGTGGTGGTCTACCTCGGCTCGCTCGCGGCCCTGTTGCTGAACAGCTTCTTTTACCTTGACGATTTCAGTGGCCAGGTCGTCCATTCTCTTACGCTGCGGACATACGCCCAGTTATTCACCGAATCCAACCTGGCGATCTTCTCGCGCACGATCACGATGGCCTTCTCGGTCACGATCGCGGACGCGCTGTTGGCATTTCCGCTCGGCTACTACATGGCGAAGTTCGCCTCGCCGCGCCTGAAATCGTTCCTCTACCTGGCCGTGCTCGTACCGCTTTGGTCAAGTTACCTGGTACGCGTGTACGCATGGCGGCTGATCCTGGCCAAGGAGGGAATTCTGGGCTGGTTCATCAGCCGGATCGGGTTGCAGCCTGTCCTCGATTGGGTGCTCGCGCTGCCAGGAATTGGGGGGCCATCGCTTGGATTGTCCGCGCTGGGAATGTTCATCGCTTTTGTGTATGTCTGGCTGCCTTATATGATCCTGCCGATCCAGACCGCGCTGGAGCGTGTGCCGCGCTCTTTGGAGGAGGCCTCGAGTGACCTGGGCGCGCGTCCGCTGCAAACATTTCGGACGGTGATCCTGCCACTGGCCATGCCGGGGCTGATCGCCGGCTCGATCTTCACGTTCTCGCTGACGCTGGGCGATTTCATCGTGCCGCAAGTATTGGGAAACTCAAAGGTCGTGATCGGCTCGGCGGTCTATTCGCATCAAGGCACCGCTGGGAACATTCCGCTGGCGGCCGCCTTTACGATGGGACCGATCTTGATCATGATCGTGTACCTGCTTGTTGCGAGAAAACTCGGTGCGTTCGATGCCATCTAAGAACACCGGCGAGCGCAGGCGGGCACCGCTGCTTGTTTCACTTGGTGCGTGGGGCGCCGTGCTCTTCCTGCACGTGCCGGTATGGATCATCTTCCTGTACGCGTTCACGACCGATGAATCTACCTATTCCTTTCCGCCGCCCGCGCTGACGACGCGCTGGTTCGCCACCACATTCGAACGCGGCGACATGTGGGCCGCTCTGCTGTTGTCGCTGAGCGTGGCAGCGATCTCCACCGCCGTTGCGCTTGTGCTGGGTACCTTGGCCGCCGCGGCTGTTTACCGCAGCGAATTCTTCGGGAAGGATGTAATATCCTTCCTGCTCGTTCTTCCGATCGCGCTGCCCGGCATCGCCACGGGCATCGCCTTGCGCGCCGCCATTGCCACCATCGGCTTGCCCTTTTCATTCTGGACGATCGTCATCGGCCACGCTACCTTCTGCGTCGTGACCGTCTATAACAACGTGTTGGCGCGCTTCCGGCGTACCAGCGGCTCGATGATCGAGGCCTCGATGGACCTGGGCGCCGATTCATGGCAGACGTTTCGCCATGTCGTTCTGCCCCAGATCGCCACCGCGCTGTTGGCCGGCGGGATGTTGGCGTTCGCGCTGTCTTTCGATGAGATCATCGTAACCACGTTCACGGCCGGACAGCAGGATACGCTGCCGATTTGGATCTTCAGCCAGCTCGCGCGGCCCCGCCAACGACCTGTCACGAACGTGGTCGCGATGCTGGTCTTCTTGATCACCCTGGTGCCGATCTATCTCGCGCAGAGATTGACCGCCGACACGGCGGACACCGGCGAATCGGCCAGGTAAAGCGGCCTAGCCCTGGGCGCGTTCCTTGGCGGCCTTAAGCAGGCCAACGAAAAGCGGGTGCGGCCGCATCGGCCGCGATAAGAATTCGGGATGAAATTGGCTGCCGACCATGTAAGGATGGTCCGCAAGCTCGGCGATCTCGATCAGCTTGCCGTCGGGGGAAATTCCGGAGAAGACCATGCCGGCCTTCGTAAACTCGTCACGATATGCGTTGTTGAATTCGAATCGGTGCCTGTGCCGTTCGTCTACATCCGGTAACGAGTAGGCCGCGGCAGCCTTTGTTCCTTTTTGGAGCAAGCACGGGTAGAGTCCGAGCCGCATCGTCCCGCCCATATCGGTGATCGACTTCTGGTCGAGCATCAGGTCGATCACGGGGTGTTCGGTGCCGCGGTCGAATTCCGAGGAATTGGCGTCTTCGTGATCGAGCGCGTTGCGCGCAAACTCGATGCACATGGTCTGCATGCCGAGACACAGCCCAAGGTACGGAACTTTCTTCTC
>DASXQN010000086.1:0-4048 GCA_036507155.1 Anaerolineales bacterium | reverse complement strand
TAGGCTGGCCGTCCAGCAACACCTCGCGCCGGGTCCGGTTGATGCCGAGGTTCCCGAAGGTCAGCACGTCCGGCAGCTCCGCTTCGGGGCCGCGCGCTTTTTCCAGCTCGTCCTGCAAGAGACGCGCCCGCCGAAGCTGCGCTTTGACGCGCGCGATCAGTTCGCGCATCGAGAAAGGCTTGGTCAGATAGTCGTCCGCGCCCACCTCCAGGCCCACCACGCGGTCGATCTCGTCGTCGCGGGCCGTCAGCATGAGGATCGGCGTATTCATCTCTTTGCGCAGGATCCGGCAGACTTCAAATCCGTCGAGTTCCGGAAGCATGATGTCCAGCACGAGCAGGTCGGGCCGGAGTGCGCGCGCCGCGTCCAACGCCTTGCGGCCATCGCCGGCGACCTCGACCGTATATCCCTCTTTCTGGAGGTTATACGCCAGGGTCTCGCGCAGCGCGGTTTCGTCTTCAACCACAAGGATGGTTTCGGGCATGCACGCAATATACCATAAAGGAAAATGCGCGGTTGATAGCGCAGGAATGACGGCTTTTGCAATGCAGCTAAAATCCACCGGCCGCGTAAACCCGGTAAAATTACCCGAACCGAGGGTATTCAAGGATCAGCATGCGCGAATTTCATTACTCCTGGACGTATGACCTAAAAGCGACGCCCGAAGCGCTGTGGCCGCTGGCGTCTGACACCAATCGCTTCAATCGCGACACCGGCCTGCCGGCGGTGGAGCTGCTGGGCATTCAGAACCGCGTGCGGCGCATCCGCTTTAAGATCCCCTTCTCGCCGCTCGAATGGGACGAGGAGCCGTTCGAGTGGACCTACCCGTATCGTTTCGGCATCCTGCGCCGCTATCGCAGGGGCCCGATGAAGGAGATGCGCGTCGATTGCCGGCTCGAGCAGGGCGAATCCGGCGGCACGCGCTTGACCTATCAGGTGTGGGCGCGTCCCGCCGATTTCCTTGGCTGGCTGGCGACTCCGTTCGTCATCGGCGTGTACAGCGCCAAACGCTTCCGAGACACTTTTCATTTCTATGATCGCCTCGCGGCGCGCGGCGGTTCGCTGTTGACGCCGCCGAAGGGCTGGAACCTCACCCAGGGCGGTCACCTGCGTTTCCGTACCTTGAGCAAACAGTTGATCGAGCAAGGCGTCAGCGAGACCATCCTGACGCACCTGTACGAATTCCTGCACCGCGCCGATGACATCTCCGTGCAGCGCATGCGGCCGTACGTGCTGGCGGACGCGTGGCAGCAGCCGCGCCGCACAGTCCTCGAAGCGTTCCTGCGCGCGACGCGCGCCGGCATGCTGGACATGTACTGGGAACTGCTCTGCCCTGAGTGCCGCGGCGTGAGCGAAGGCCACGGCCATCTTGAGGACGTACGCGGGGATTCCCATTGCAATACGTGCAACATCGATTTCAAAGCGAACTTCGACCACAACGTCGAGGTGATCTTCCGGCCCAATCCGGCCGTGCGGGCGGTGAACGCCAGCATTGAGTTTTGTGTCGGCAGCCCGCAGCGACAACCTCACATCATTTTGTCGCTGATGGTGCCGGCCGGCGAAGCGCTGCCCGTGGATACGATCCTCGGCCAGGGACGCTACGCGTTCCGCGCCACCAACCTGCCGGGCTCGCAAGCCATGGTGGCGGTGCCGGAAGGACCTGCCCGCATCGAGGTGCGCGCACATGCCACCGGTTGGCCCTACGGCGAAAGCGCCATGGGGCTGACACCGCGCATCGAGTTGATCAACCGCACCGACCAAACCCGCACCTTTGAATTGGGCCGCACCGCCTGGAGCGACCAGGCCGCCACCGCCGCCGACGTAACGGCGCTCCAAGTCTTCCGCGACTTGTTTGCCAGCGAGGTGATCCGTCCCGGCGAGGAGATCTCGGTGGGGTCGGTCACGCTGATGTTCACGGACCTGCGCGGCTCTACCAAGCTCTACCGTGAGATCGGCGACGCGCCGGCGTTCGGCCGCGTGCGCGAACACTTCACCGCGCTCGAAAAAGCAGTGGCTGCCGAGGGCGGCGCAGTGATCAAGACGATGGGCGACTCCGTGATGGCCGCCTTCCGTAGCCCGGCGGCCAGCCTGCGCGCCATCTGGGCCGCACAAACGAGCATGGCACGGCTCGAACCGCGGCTGTGGTTGAAGGTGGGCATCCACCATGGCCCGTGCATTGTGGTCAATCTTAATGACCGCCTGGATTATTTCGGTTCCACCGTCAACGTTGCAGCGCGCCTGCCGAATTTTTCCACGGGCGGCGAGATCGTCTTCTCCGAGGCGATCCGCGCAGATCCCGAGGTGGGACAGTTCCTCGAGAAACACGCAACGCCCCTGTCCCTGAGCCGCTTTCAGACCGACGTCAAGGGTTTTGAGGAGCCCCTTGGATTGTGGAGACTGAAGTTGTAGTAATCGTCCCGTCGCGAAGCATCCTGTAAGGGCAGGATGTGTGTTGGAACGTTGAGCTTTCATCGACAACCTGCCCTCTCCGAGGACCTTCGGCGGGGCGTTCTTGATAAAACAGATACGCCCGCCTGCAAAATCAGGCGGGCGTATCTTTTCAAATCCGTTGCACGCAGTCCCAGGATTTACTTTCTCGTGCTTTCCTTCTTCGCCGCCGACGCCGGTTGGCGCGTCAGCATGCGCCAGATGAACCAGGCGATCAACAGCGGCGGAGCGACGATCGGCACGAACGCCACGAGGAACCAGATCAGGAAGTCCAGGATGCCCTGGTACGCGGACGTGAGACTGCCACGTGCATTCTCAAACGTGTGTCCGGGATCCCACGGATCGGGCACCGGCGTAGGCGTCGGGGTGGAAACGATCTCGGGCAGTTCGGGTTCGAAATTGATGGTGAGGGTGGAATATGCAGAACGGTCTGACAGGAAATTGATCTGCCCCTTGATCTGCTCGATCTGCCGCTCGATCTCCGAAAGCTGCTGGTTGATACGCAGCGCTTCGTCCACGTTTTGCGCCTGATCCAGGAAGGACTGGATGCGCTCGCGCGTGGCTTCGAGATTTTGCACCTGTGACTGCAGGTCGACGTATTGATCAGTGACATCCTCGCCGGAGGCGGATTCGTCGAGCACCTGGACGGAGAGTCCGCGCATCCGGCTGAGCGCCCGCTCGAACTGCTCGACGGGCACACCGATCGTGATCGTTGCGTATTTCAGATTGTCCCCGTAATAGTCCTGATACCAAACCCGCGAGCTGACGATATAGCCGCCCAGGTCCCCGACGATCTGCGTGGCGCGGTCGACGGCTACGTCCGTGTCCGCGACCAGCAAGCGGACATCGGCGTTCTTGATGATCAGGCGTCCGGCCGCAGCCGGAGCTTCAGGTGGCGGCGCGCCCAGGTTATAGACGGCCGCGGTGGCTTGCGGCAGCGCGAAGCCGGCCGCGTCCACCTGACCCGCTTCGGCCGGGCCGGCGAACGGCGCCTCGGCAAACGCCTCCGTCGCGGGGGCTTCGCCCTTCGCAAAGGTTTCTCCGTCCGCGGGCTGTTGGGTGGCGGCGGTCATGCCTCCGCCACAGGCAGTCAGCAAAAGCAAGACTGCCGCGAGCAATGAAACGAGCAGGGACATCCGGGTTTTCATGTTCTCCTCCTGAAAGAATGGAAACGGCGTTGGGCTCAGGACGAGAAGGGAGGATGAAATGTTCCCCCAATTCAGCGGGCGACAGGACGTCGCCATTACGGTTTCAATAATTCTTCGATCTGCCCGCAATGCTCGGCATCATGTTTCGCCATGCGCCGGGCCTGGGTGAAGACCGTATGCTTGCGGTCGAGGATCAGCGCGGCGCGCTCCCAGGCGTCCGGCGGAAGGGCGCGCAAGACACGTAGGAGCGATTCGCGTTGCAGGCGGAACGCGTGCAGCGAGTCGCCAAACGGCACCTCGGCGTAGCGTGCTGCCCGGGCCCATTTGCGCTCGTCGAGGTCGGGCAGCCTCGGCGTGTCCACCGCCAGCATGGCGTAGACGGAATGGGTCCACAGATCCGCGCATGCGCGCAGGTGGGCGAGGATCTCGGCGGATGACCAAGCCTTCCGGTC
>DASXQN010000085.1:0-4377 GCA_036507155.1 Anaerolineales bacterium | reverse complement strand
ACGAGATCCTGCCGTCCGTGGCTGCGGAGCTTCGCCCGCGCTTGCTCGAGATCATGCAAACCGACAAGCCGCTGATCGGCTGGGAGATCAACCACACCCTGCCCGAGCGCGGCAGCCTGGATTGGCGCTTCAACCTCTCTCCGCTGAAGGATTCCCTGCAGACCACGCAAGGGGTGGCGATCGTGCTGGACGACATGACCGAGCGCAAGAAATTGGAGGCACAGCGCCGCCTGCTCGAGCGCATGGTGTCGCCGCATGTGCTCGATCAGATCAACCCGGACAGCCTGCAGGTCGGCGGCAAACGCGTCGACCTGACCGTGCTGTTCGCCGACATCCGCGGCTTTACCGCCTACGGCGAACAGCAATCGCCGGAGCAGCTCGTCTCAGTCTTGAACCGCTACCTGGCGGCCGCGGCGGAGGCAGTGTTGAATGAAGAGGGCACGGTCGACAAGTTCCTCGGCGACGCGGTCATGGCCTGGTTCAATGCGCCGCTGCCACAGAAGGATCACACGCTGCGCGCGGTGCGATCCGCGCTGGCGATCCGAGATTCGATCGCGGCCCTGCACCGTGAACTCCCTGAGCGTGATCGGCTGGCATTCGGCGTCGGGCTCCATTACGGCGAGGCCCTGCTGGGCTGGATCGGCACCGAAAAACGGCTTGAGTTCACGGCCATCGGCGACAGCATCAACACGACCAAGCGCATTCAGGAAAACGCAGCCAAAAACCAGATCCTGATCAGCAAGGAGGCATATGAGCGCGTCAAGAAGAACGTCGACGCAACGCCGTTCGCGCCGCTATCGGTCGAAGGCAAGACGCAGCCGCTCGAAGTGTATGAAGTGTTGGGGATGAAATAAGATTACCTATGTGTCATTCTGCCTGCGCCAGTCCCGCAGGCACATGGGAACGACCCCTTCGCTCTCGCTCAGGGCAAGCTCCGGGAGTGATCCTTCGCGGAGTTTACACTGAGCGAAGCGAATGTGCTCAGGATGACACGCTTTGAGTTCATACTGCAAACTATCGTGCGCCGCAGTACAATCGCGAAGCATCCCTGTGGGACTGCGGCGGAACGGAAGTCTCCCCAATTGAGATATAATCCGCGCCGATGAACTCCAAAAGATTTGTTGTCCCCGTTGCGCTTGCGGCGCTGATCTTGATCGGTCTCTGGCTGCCGGCCAATGCTGCGCCCGCGACACAGCAATACGCCACACCGACCGCGCAGCCCGACGGCCGGATCATTTACATCGTCCAGGCCGGGGACACGTGCACTAAAGTTTATCTAATCAATGGGATCACGCTCGAACAGCTTCGGCAGTTGAACAGCAAGCTGGATGAAAACTGTACGCTGATCGAGGGACAGGAATTGCTCATCGCGCTGGTCGGACCTGCGGGCTCCACGCCGACCCCTGGGCCTGCGCCCACGCCGGGGGCGGCGACGCTCACGCCGACGCCGTTTAGCGGAACGACCGAGATCTGTGTGCTGTTGTTCAACGATGAGAACGGTGACTCGCTGCGGCAGGAAACGGAGCCCGCGATCGCGGGCGGCGCTGTCAGCGTGACGGAAACGAACGGCAAATACTCCGCCGCGCAGGATACCGTCATCAATTCCGATCCGGAGGCCTATGCCGGTATTTGCTTCAGCGACGTACCTGAGGGCACCTACAACATCAGCGTCGCCATCCCCGATCAATACAATCCGACCATGGACCCGGCCTACAACCTGGAAGTCAAGGCCGGCGATCGCGCCTTCGTGGACTTCGGCGCGCAGTCCACGCAAACGACCGTCGCGCAGCCGGAAGATCGGCCCGGCGGCAATACCACATCGACGGTCCTGGGGATTCTTGGCCTGCTACTGCTGCTGGGCGGCGCGGGACTCGGCTGGTATGCCTGGCGCTCCGGCCGGCCCTCACACAGGCTGACCTTTCGAAAAGACCTGCTGAGGAAGTAAAAGAATAGGAAACTCCGAAGTCGATGACTTCGGAGTTTTTTTGTTGCCGATCGGCGATGCGACTGTCGCGCCCGGATGCCGAGGACGGGCGTTAATTCCTCGAGCATTTAATCGCGCACAGTTGAGTCAGCCAGGACCGCTTGTGTAACCGCTGCCGAATCGACTGGCGGCTCGCTCGAGATGACGGTCGTGCCTTCCGCCAGGTCCCTGCGGATCTGTTGATTGATTTGTTCCAGCCGCGCGGGCATTCTGGAGAAGAAGAACAGCTGTAGCATGGCTTTCATGAACAGTGAGCTTAGCCCGGCAGCCTTCACCGCACCGGCCAGCATTTCGAAATTTGTCTCCTGACCCGCCGCGCTCAACCGGATCGTGAAGAGCAGTTCCCCGCCAGTGACCGCTTCCACAGTCGTGTATTCTTCCAAAGGCTGCCAATCCAATATGCTCTGGTGAATCCTCTTCTCGCCGTGCGCACAAACATAGGCCGCCCCCTCGCCCGCGCGTCCGCTCGACAGGTCTTTCAGTTCCTGAAAATCGGAGGCGAACAAGAAAGCGCGATAGCGCGGGTCGGTGGCGTATTGCCACACCAGGGCGATCGGGAACGAAAGGCGCTGCTCGAAGCGCGCCAGCGCTTTATCCGGTTCTACGCGAATGCGCAGCTCCCGGCTGCGCTGCTCCCACACGCCGTGCATATCTTGCACAAAAAGCTGCACCTCGCCCACATCGGCAAATGCCTCGCGGTGGGCGCGCATACCGGCAGTCAGCCCGGATAATCCCATGCGGTCGATCACAGCCTGTGAGTAGGCTGCGTAGGCAACCAAACCGGTCTGCTCCCGGATGTGATTCTTAGCCAGCCGGTGCAAAAGATTGACGTCGTGGCCGAGCAGCTCGCGAAATTGGCCCACCGATTGGATCGTATAGGAACCGCAGTGGATGAAGAATTTCAAATCCAGGTTCTTCAGGTTCCTGCATGCGGCGCAAGTGCAGGTGGTGTTCAGGATCATCAGATCGAGCGCCTTGCGGAAGGCGATATAGGTGCTCTCGATCATC
This sequence comes from Anaerolineales bacterium, assembly GCA_036507155.1. Classification (GTDB taxonomy): domain Bacteria; phylum Chloroflexota; class Anaerolineae; order Anaerolineales; family Villigracilaceae; genus DASXQN01. Next base: position 1,385 of record DASXQN010000085.1, on the reverse strand, counting down.
TCGACCAGGGCCGTTCCCTGCAGGAAACCCTCGTACGGCGCATAGGACAGCACGGCATCGCCCTCCAGCTTTGACAGGACCAGCGGCGAGCGCGTGTACGCGATCAGCAGGTTGAGCAGATCCGTGAGGCTGCTCCGAGCATGATCCAGTTCGGATTGATTGACGTAGCTCGAATACCCCGTGATGTCCGAGAGCAACAGGATGCCTGCGTCCGCCATGGCTTAGCGGCCCTCGGATAGAGGCTGCGCCATTGACACCTTATCGTCGATCGCCCAGCCTCGTAAAAACCAGATCGTGTCATAAGCCAAATGCGGAATGATCGCGGCGATTACACTACCGGTAACGACAACCGCTCCGATGAAGAGCAGCGCAAAGACCGCTTGACCGAGCATCAACCTCGGATCGCGCCCTTGATAGAGGTGAATGACCACAGACAGGGTCATGGACAAAATGATCCACGGCCACAAGATACCGGTGCTCGACGCCAATCCCAGCACCAAATAGCCGCGGTAAACCAGGTCTTCTGCGATCACCCCGGTCCACAGCCCGATGAGGTAGGCGCATCGCTCGGGAAGACTCTTGAACTTTGAAAAACCGCCTGCCTCGAACACGGACCTACGCAATGTCTCGCGCCGCTGCTGCACCTCTTTGGAGCGCAGTCTGCCTACCAGGAAGATCAGAAGGAGGTAGGCTGTCAGCGTTGCAGCCACGAGGATGGATATCGGCGCCGGTCTTGCAGTGAAGGTTAAGCCAACTGAACTCAGGCCGCCGGGCCGGTTTGCCGCGACATAGACGATAAGCACGATATAGGCAACGAAGCCGATCAGGCTCGAGATCGAGCGCTTGCCGGGTGAAAGACTCTCAAGATATGCGGGGTCCCTTGAGATGAAAATGGTCGCTGCGATCTGTGGCAGGATGGCGACCGTGAAAACCACCATTACTTCGAGAAACAATGTCATGATCCATCCTTCGATCAAGCGGGCGGGCTCCATCGTCACAATTCATGCAGGATCTTTGCCTTCGTCCTGGCATATTCTTCTTCGGTGATCAGGTCAGCCTCGCGCAAGCGCTTGAGCTCTGCCAGCCTGCCATCCAGGGTGTTCCAATTTCCACCCTGGCCGGCCGGTTCGCCGAAAAGGCGTGCCGCTATCGCGCTTCCACCGCTTGTACCGGTCCTGCGGCCGATCCACGGCATCGCGGCCAGCAGGATCACGCCCAGGATCAGACCGTAGATCACGCCGGAGGTCAGGATCAACTGCCAGGATTTGTCCTCCCGGATGCCGGTGTCACGATTCACGCAGTACCAAGTGATAGTGTAACCGGATTGCCCCGGCTTGTAAGAATAATGCTGTGTTTCCAGTTCAGGCTTGCTGCCGCACACGATC
>DASXQN010000084.1:0-10998 GCA_036507155.1 Anaerolineales bacterium | reverse complement strand
TCGGGCCTGACCCTGTTCGAGGTCAACCAGGCCGCGGCGATCATCCGCGAGACGGCGCACCCGGACGTCAACCTGATCTTCGGCGCGGTGATCGACCCGGACATGGGCGACGAGATCCGCGTGACGGTCATCGCGACCGGTTTCGAACGGAGCGGGGTACCGCGCCGCGCCCTCGAGCGCGCCGGCTCGCGCGCCGATCGGCCGCTCTCCGCCCTGCGCCCCGCACAGGACAGCGCGCCCTTCATACGGCCGAACGAATCGGTGAGCGTCGACTCCGCCTCCCGACAATCCGCCGAGTCCAAGCCCGCCGCACCGCCCGCCAACTATGGCAGCGACGATCTGGATATTCCGACCTTCCTGCGCAACCGGCGGTAGCATGTAGGGGCGAGGTCTCCTTGCCCCATCGGGCGATCACTAGGGTCGCCCTGACATCACAATTGGTCAGTCCATGGGACAGCGTAACATCTCGGATGTTGCGCTGTTCTATTTATGAAGGTGGCGCGCTCCAACGGCACGCATGCTCAACGCTTGCCCAGACGGCGCTCTCTGTGCTTCTTATGCTAAAATACGCATCATGAAAGTCAACCTCCCTCATCCGCAGCACGCATCCTACCTCGCGCATCGCAGACAAGTCATCTGGCAGGTGATCCTGCCGATGGTCCTGGCCGTGCTGTTGCTGATCGGGTTTGCCCTGTGGATCAGCTTTGCGACGTTCCGCGGCGGAGCTGACGTGGGCCGCTGGGCTGCCATCTCCACGATCTGGATCGTGCTTCCGGTCCTGTTGGCCGGCTTGATCGTCCTGGTCCTGCTGCTGGGCATCAATTACTTGGTCATGCGCTTGCGGCAGATCACGCCGACCTACACCGGCCTGGCCCAGGATTACGTCTTCCGCGGCGCGGCCGTCGTGAAGCGCGTGACCAAAGCAGCCGTCGAGCCGATCTTCCTCATCGATCGCCTCGTCGGCAACATGAAAGGATTCATCGGGAGACGATAACCCATGGAAAACAAAAGCAGAATCATCATTGCCGGCGCCTTGATCGGCGCGGTCACCGGCCTGATCGCCGCCATGCTGCTGACCCGCCGCGCGGACAGGAACGAGAGCGAGACAGCCATCACCGCCGGGGAGGGCCTCAAACTTGGGGTGCTGGTCATCGGTCTCCTGCGGGCGATCGCCTCGCTCGGAGACGAGAAAAAATAATGGATCCCGGAGATAAAACTCCGGGATTTTACTAAGTAGCGTCCCGCAGGTTGAAGTTGAGAAATCGAGATAATGAGTGTCAACCTGCGCGACGATTTGGGATCACAGGAGCCATCATGGAATATCGTGAATTAGGGCGCACGGGCTGGAAGGTATCCACCATCAGCTTTGGAGCGTGGGCCATCGGCGCTTCCTGGGGAACTGTGGACGACGACGAGTCGTTCGCCGCACTGAATCGTGCGCTCGACCTCGGCGTGAACTTCTTCGATACCGCAGATGTGTACGGCGACGGGCACAGCGAGCGGCTGCTGGCCAAGCTTCGCAAGGAACGCAGTGAGCCTTTCTACGTGGCCACCAAGGCCGGCCGCCGCCTGAACCCGCTCGTTGCGGACGGTTTCACGCAGGAAAATCTCAGCGCATTCGTCGAGCGCAGCTTGAAGAACCTCGACGCCGAGGCTCTGGATCTGCTTCAATTGCACTGTCCCCCCTACCAGGTGTATTACATGCCAGAAGTATTCGGCATCCTGGATGACCTGGTGAAAGCCGGCAAACTGCGTCATTACGGTGTCAGCGTCGAGAAGGTCGAAGAGGCCCTGAAAGCGATGGAATATCCGGGCGTGCAGTCCGTACAGATCATCTTCAATATCTTTCGCCAGCGTCCGGCCGATCTGTTCTTCCGCGAAGCGCGGCGGAAGCGCGTGGGCATCCTGGCGCGCGTCCCGCTCTCGTCCGGGCTGCTGAGCGGAAAGTTCACGAAGGCCAGCAAGTTCGCGAAGGACGACCACCGCGCCTTTAACCGGCACGGCGAGTCTTTCGACCGCGGCGAAACCTTTTCGGGGCTGGATTTTGAAACCAGCCTGCAGGCCGTGGAGGCGCTGCGCGCGCTGGTTCCGCCCGGCCAGACGATGGCGCAATGCGCACTGCGCTGGATCCTGATGTTTCCCGAGGTGACTTGCGCGATCCCCGGCGCGAAGCGTCCGCAGCAAGTGGAAGAGAATGTCGCGGCCGCGGACCTGCCGCAATTGCCGGAGACGACCTTGAAACAAATCCGTGAGATATACGACCGATATGCGCGTGCGCATGTTCATCAGTATTGGTAGATGCAGCGCGCTTCCAGCGCCGTCCGCGGCGCTGGCATGAGGTTGTAATCGCCGCCGGGGACGGCGGCGTAAGCAATAAATGAAACAAAAATGATTTTGGATATGATCCGCCTCAGACATTGAATTAGCCTATCCCATGTGCTATACTGACTTCAACGTGGCGCGCTGCCAAAAAAATTTCGAGATTGAATTGCGCTGCGAGAATTTGAATCTGTCTTGGATAACGCAGAAGGAGTTTAGAAAATAGAACAAACACGCGCAGGAAATTCATCGATGCGGGCATCAAGTGCGCCCGCCTATTGGGGGCTTTCAAGTTGCATCGACCTGTACGACTGTGATCTGAAGATCATGCAGGACGCCGAAGCCATCAAGGTATTCGTCCGCCGGCTGTGCGAAAAGATCGGTATGAAGCGCTACGGCGAAACGCAGGTGGTGCATTTTGGCGATGATCCGCGCGTCACGGGCTTCAGTATGACGCAGTTGATCGAGACCTCCCTGATCTCCGCCCACTTTGCAGATGCCTCGCGAGCCATCTACCTGGATGTGTTTAGCTGCGCGCCCTACGAGCCTGAGGCTGCGGCAGCGTATGCCGCGGAGTATTTCAAGGCGGCGCGCTACTCGCTGCACGCGGTGGAACGGAAGTAGCGCCCAAAAATCCGAACTGAAGCCAGGCAGTCTGCCGTGAAGGCCCGCGCAAGCGCGCGACAGAAATGTCGCTGGCGCTGCGCCCCACCGACCCAAAGCGCAAAGAAAAGACATCGGAAGCCATCGGGACTTCCGATGTCTTTTTTACCCTGACCCGCTCAATGGACTGCTCTTGACAACTTCACGAAAGGTGATAATATGTAACCAATCGGTTACATAAAGGAGCGCCCCATGATGCCAGCACATATCTCGGAAAAACTGCGAATTCACTTTGAGATCGAGATCGACGCCCCGCCGGAGAAAGTATGGTCCAAACTGGCCAGCCAGGCGGGTATGAACGAGTGGTTCTCCAAGCGCCTGACCTTCGAGCCGCGCGTGGGCGGGAAATTCCACATGGAAGTACGCGACCCCGACGAAGGCGAGTTCACATTCTTCGGTGAGGTGGTGACGGTGGAACCCAACCGCGAACTGGCTTTTACCTGGAGCGAGCACGAGAAAGGCAAGGAACCCTGGCCGGTCTCCACGTTGGTGTCCTTCAAGCTCAAGCCGACCGCGCGTGGCACGCTGGTTTCGCTCACCCACACGGGCTTCGAGGCGCTCGAGAGCGGGCTCGCCCGCCGCGAGTACGAGGGCCACATCGTCGGCTGGGAGCGCGCCGAGCCGCTGCAAGAATTGAAGGCTGCGGTCGAGGCGGCCGGATAACATGCGTCCAACGCCGTTTCACGCGATCGCCGATCCCACCCGCAGGCAGATCCTCGACCTGCTGCGGCGCGGTCCGCAACGCGCCGGAGACCTGGCGGGCCGTTTTCCGCGGATCAGCCGTCCGGCAGTCAGCCGGCATTTACGCGTGCTGCGAAGTTCGCGTCTGGTTAAGCAGCAGCGCCGCGGTCGCGAGCTGTGGTATCAGCTCAACGCGCAACCGCTCTCACAGGTGGAGAGCTGGGTTAAGGAATATGAAATGTTCTGGCAGGACCGCTTGGAGAATCTCAAGCGCAGCGTTGAGAAATAAGGCTGCATTATGTCATTGCGAGGAGGTCTGAGCGGAGCGCAGCGAAGACGAAGACCGACGTGGCAATCTCAGCTCAGTTCCAAACACGAGATTGCCACGCTCCTCCGCCGAGCTTGCGCTCGGCGTCAGTTCGCTCGCAATGACATGTATCCAGTATTGTTTGATCAACCCGAGATCTTTCCCTTCAAGTCTTTTTCCGTGAACGGACCGGCCTCGGCCAACAACGCGCGGGCAGCGTCCCGCTGCTTCCATACATCCCACAGCAGCACACCGCGCACGCGACCCTGGTCGAGGTAATAGATCACGCCTTTCTTGAAAGGCTCCTGCCAGTCGATGACCGTCTCCAATTTGCTGCTCAATTCACCGACGGCTTCATATCCCAATTCGAACAGATCCGAATAGAAATACGGCACGTGGGTGTAGCGTTCCTGCGCCCCGGCCATATTGTGCCCGGCCAGCAGACCCATCTTCAAGGCATTGTCCTCATGCTCCACGCGCGTTTGCTTGCCCAGCGTCGCGTGATAGAACATGGCCGCGTCACCGGCTGCGTAGACGTCGGGCGCGGAGGTCTGCGCGTGCTCGTCCACGACGATGCCGTCCTTGACCTCCAGAGCGGCTTCCCTGGCAAGGTCGACGTTCGGGCGAATGCCCAGCCCGGCGACCACACCGTCCACGTCGAAGGTGCGTCCTTCTTTTGTGCGGACGAGGTATCGCTCACCCCGCTTCTCAAGTCCGGTAACTTCGTCGCCCGACACCAGTTCCACGCCTTTTTCGCGGTAGTAGTCGTTCAGATACTCCGCCAGTTCCTTCGGAAATATGTTGTCGGCCAGCGCGTCGTGGCGAGACACCAGCGTGACCTTTTTGCCGACCATCGTCAGCGCGGCCGCGATCTCCGAGCCGATGAAACTGCCTCCGACCACCAGGAATCTCTCGCGGTCGTCGGCCAGGCCGCGCAGACGCTGATAATCACGCAGCTCGCGAAAGTAGATAACTTCTTCGCCGCCGAACGGTAAACGGTTCGGGGTACCGCCGGTCGCCAGCAATAATTTGTCATACGTGTATTCGTTGCCCTGATCGTCCTTGACCTGTTTCTTCTGCACGTCCAGCTGGACCGCCTCACTGCCAAGATGCAGGCTCACGCCCTGCTTTTCCGTGCCGCGCCAGACCTGCTCAAAAGGTTTGCCCTTCCAAAGCCCTTTCGATAACAGCGGGCGTGTATAAGGCGCATCCGGCTCCCGGCCGATCATGCCGATCGTTCCTGCGGGATCGACTTCGTGGATCCCGCGCACGGCCGCGTCGCCCGCCATGCCGCCTCCCAGGATCAGGTACTTGTAGTGGGTCATATTGCCTCCTCGTGGCCAAACAAATCCGCACGATGGTTACTACCGAAGAGCAGTGCGAAAAGCGCTTTCATTCAACGCGCAGGCAGAGCAGTCCCTTCAAATAGGCCCCTTCTGGAAATTCCAGGGCAACCGGATGATCGGGAGACTGTGCAAAATGCTCGATGATCTGCGCCTCGACCCCCGCGTCCAAAGCCGCCGCGGCGACGATCTTCTGGAACAATCCCGCGTCCACGCCGCCGGAGCATGAGAACGAGAACAGCAGCCCGCCTGGCCGCAGCAGCTTGAAGGCCAGCAGGTTGATGTCCTTGTAGCCGCGCGCGGCTTTCTCAGCCTGTGCGGCTGTGGGCGCGAACTTCGGCGGGTCCAGCACGATCATATCGAAAGAGCGGGCCTCGTCGCGGAACTTTCTCAAAACCTGGAAGACATCCCCCTCCAGCCAGTCCGTCCGCTCCGGCCCGAAGTTGTTGAGCGCTGCATTCTCACGACCGAGAGCAAGCGCCTGAGCGGACGAATCCAGCGCGAGCACAGACCTTGCGCCTCCAGCCAGCGCGTTGAGCGCGAATCCGCCTGAATAGCAGAAACAATCGAGCACATCGCGGCCGTCGGCCAACTCCCGGGCGCGCTTGCGATTGGCGCGCTGGTCCAGGTAAAAGCCGGTCTTGTGACCGTGTGCAAGATCTGCGATAAAGCGCAGATCATGTTCAGAGATGGTAACGCGCTCCACAGGACTGCCGCGCAGGGCGCCGGCGCGCGCCTCCAACCCCTCCAGCTCGCGCACATCCGCATCCGAGCGCTCGTATATGTTCTTCAGCCTTGTCTCTTCGATCACGATATCCGCGATGGTTTCCTTCCAGAATTCGCAGCCTGCAGTCAGCGCCTGGAGCACGAGCACATCGTTGTAGCGATCGACGATCAGGCCCGGCAACCGATCGGATTCGGCGTAGATCAATCTTGCAGAATCCGTGCCCTGGCCGTCCAGTATTGAACCTCGAGCAGCGATCGCAGCGCGGATCCTCTTGCGCAGAAAATCCGCGTCGACTTGCTCATCTGCAAAAGTCCATATGCGCGCCCGGATTTGCGAGTGGGGCGAGTACGCGGCCCGGGCCAGGAAGTCACGCTTCGACGAGAGCACGTCCACGGTCCCGCCCGATGCGGGTTCGCCTTCTACTGCGGCCACCGCGCCCGAGAAGATCCACGGATGACGGCGCAGCAGCGATTTCTCACGTCCGGGATTGAGGATCAGCGAGGCCATTCGTCAATCTTACTGCAAAAAAACGCGGGGCGACGTATAATCGGGCGATGGCCATGCGAGAAACGTCCTCCGGCTCCGCGCGTTTGCAGCTTAACTCGCGAGTGTGGCCGGTGGTGACGATCGTCCTGCTCACGGTGGAGATCCTGGATCCGTCCGCAGTGTGGCAGGCGTTACTCGTGGCGTTCGGCGGGGCCTGGCTGGTGTGTTATCTGTGGGCGCGGTCCCTGAAGGAAAACCTGAGCCTCGGACGCGTCATGCGTTTCGGCTGGGTGCAGGTGGGAGACAAGCTCGAAGAAGAACTGAATCTCTTTAACGACGGGCTATTCCCCGCCACATGGCTGGAGGTCATCGATCGCTCCACCATTCCGGGCTACTCGATCTCGCGCGCCACCGGCGTGGACGGCATGAGCGAGACCTCCTGGCGCACCTCCGGAACCTGCGCGCGGCGCGGCGTATACAAATTGGGCGGAACGACGATCCTCACCGGCGACCCGCTCGGGATCTATCAACTCGAGATCGATCAGCCCGAATCGGCCACGCTCATGGTCATGCCGCCGGTCATCTCGTTGCCATCGATCAAGGTCGCGCCCGGTGGCTGGCTCGGTGAAGGACGGCCGCGCCCCAACGCTTCTGAAAAAACCGCCAGCGCCGCGACGCTGCGCCAGTATGTGCCCGGCGACAGCCTGCGGCTCGTGCATTGGCCCTCGACGGCGCGCCATAACGAGCTGTACATCCATCTGCTGGAGGGCGCGCCTGCCGGTGATTGGTGGCTGGCTCTTGACCTCGACCGCGCTGTACAAGCCGGCCTCGACGAAGCAGATTCGACCACCGAGCTAGGCATTATTCTGGCCGCCTCGCTCGCGGACCAGGGCTTACGCGCGCGCCGCCCGGTAGGGCTGCTGGTGAACAGCCAATCGCCGGCCTGGATGCGTCCGCAGCCGGGTGAACAGCGTCGCTGGGAAATCCTGCGTACGCTGGCAACACTTGATCCCGGCGACACCACGCTCGCGCACCTGCTCACCAGCGCGGGCGCCTCGTTCGGGCACCAGTCCAGCTTGATCGTGATTACTCCATCCACAGACAGCAGTTGGCTGCAGCCGCTGGCGGGGCTGATGTGGCGAGGCATTACGCCCACAGTTATCCTGATCGATGCCTCCAGCTTCGGCGCGGCCACGGATACAAAGTCCATGGACGGCGTGCTCACCGACATGGGCATCGCACACCACATCGTCACGCGCGACTTATTGCAGGCTCCCGAAGCGCGGCCTGGCGAAACCGGTCAGTGGGACTGGCGCATTATGCCGACAGGCAAAGCTGTCCCGATGCATCGACCGTCCGACATGACCTGGAAGAAACTCCGATGACGCGGCTCATCACGCGCGCCATGACGCGCGAAAACAGCATTCTGCTGCTGACGCTGAGCGCCCTCGCCTGCCTGCCGTTCGCGATCCGCAAACTCGTGCCGGACGCGGCGTTGAGCCTGCTCCTGCCCGTGATGCTGGTGAGCACGGCGCTGGCCTGGACGCTCGCGTCGTTGAATCTCAAACGGAGCTGGGTGAGGGTCATTTTTTTTGTTGGCGGACCGTTGATCCTCTTCTGTTTGATCGCGCGCATCGGCGGCGCGCTGCTCTCCGCGTATTGGCAGACGCTGCTTGTCCTGCCCCAAGCCATTGCATGGTTCCGGGACCGGACACCGATCGATCTGTCCGCTTCGATGCTCGCGCAGAGCGAGCTGATGGCGCGCGCCGGCGCGCTCGCGCAGCGGGTGCTCGTATGGCTGGGTGCGGTCTTGCGCGGCGGCCAGGCCCAGGATCCGGCCGCGCGCGCGTTCGTGTGGAGTCTCGGGCTGTGGCTGTTGGCGGCGTGGTCCGGCTGGCAGGCGCGCGGGCACAAGCGCATGCTGCTGGCGCTTTTGCCCTGTACCGCCCTGCTGGCGTGGGTGCTCGACTCGACCTCACAGAAATCGGTCAGTTTGTGGCTGCACCTCGCGTCGATCCTGTTCGTCCTGGGGCTGGCAAATTACGAAGCCCTGTCGCGCCTGTGGAAACAGAAGCGCATGGACTTTTCCGAATCCACCTGGGAAGATTCCTTGATCGCCAGCACGATGTTGACTGTTGGATTGATCGTCGCATCCTATCTGGCGTATTCGATCTCCGTGAAGGACATTCGCGAGCGCATCCGTGAATGGGACGAGCATCGCGCGCGCTCCTCCACCTCGTCCAGTTCGCGCCGCAGCGCGGATGGCAGCGGACGACCCTCGGGCAGCAGAGGCGGCGTGGGTGTGGACAGTGTCCATCCCGTGGCCGCCGGTCCCAGCCTTTCCTCCGACATCGTCATGATCATCGTCACAGGCGACCGGCCGGAGTTGCCTACGAACGCGGATCCGGATGCGCCCTTCTATTACTGGCGCACGATAACCTATCAAACCTACATCGGCACCGGCTGGACCAATCCCGCAATTCCCGGCCTCGATGTTCCCGCCGATCATCCGCTCCTGGAAATGAACCCGCCAAATTATCGCGTCGTGCATCAACAGGTGACGTTTCCTACCGGCCCGACAGGACGGCTCTACTGGACCGGAACACTCATCGGCGCGGATGCGCCGATCGAGATCACGTGGCGCGCGCAGCCGGATCCGCGGGCCCTTAGCGATGATCCGGACGTTTGGCTTGGGCCGGATATGATCGGAGCCCAGACGCCGGCCGAAGAATACACAGCCGAGTCGCTGCTTTCGCAACCAAGCGAGAATCAGCTGCGTACGGCCGGCGTGTTCTACCCGGACTGGGTCACCGCGCGTTATCTCGGATTGCCTCCCACGGTTCCCGAGCGGGTGCTTGCGCTGGCCCGCGAGCTGACTGCCACCGCGGCATCCCCTTATGACCGCGCCGTGGCAATCGAAACCTACCTGCGCCAGATCCCCTATGACCTGCAGGTTCCCGCGCCGCCCACCGGCCGCGACGTATCCGACTTCTTCATCTTCGATCTGAAAAAGGGGTACTGCGATTATTACGCTACTGCCATGACCGTGCTGGCGCGCGCCGCCGGCCTGCCGGCGCGATTCGTCATCGGCTACGCCAGCGGAACGTACGATGCGCGCAGCGCCCAATATGTGGTCACGCAATCCGAGGCGCACGCGTGGACCGAGATCTACTTCCCGGATATCGGCTGGGTCGAATTTGAGCCGACGCCCAGTCAGCCGGCGCCGCTGCGTTCCGGCAGGACCGACGTGCCGGCCTTCACGCCCGGCGGTACGAGCAGCATCGACTGGTCGAATATCTCGGTCTTCCTGGCGCGCATCTTCAGATATGCCGGACAGGTGATCCTCGCCGCCGGTTTGTTGTACGTGCTGTGGGTCGGAACCGAGAGCCTGCGATTGATTCGCCGAGACCCGTCCGATTCGATCGAGCGCCTGTACCGACGGCTTCGCCGGCTCGCGCGTCCCCTGAGCGGGGCGCGGCCGGCCGGGCAGACCGCCAACGAATACGCGGCCGGCCTGACGGCGCAGCTCACCGCCCTGAAGCGCCGCAACCGCGTGAACAATTGGTTGCTGACGGCCGCTCCGGCGCACCTCGCCACGCTAACGGATCTCTACGCCCGGAGCCTATTCTCGCCGCGCTCCCCCGGTCGCGCCGACACCGGCCGCGCCGTGCGGGCCTGGTCCGCGCTGCGCTGGAGGCTTGCCATTCTGAATGTGATCTTGTGGTCGAAGATCGGTTCGCCCAAAATTTCCGAAGTTACCGCATCAACAGATTAGTGTAGAACTCCAACGCGCAGCCGCAGGTCAGGCACGCTCCTCGCCGGGGAACGGGCGCAGGATCTCCATCCAGCCCTCCGGGTTGGCGAGCGCGTCCCAACCGAATTGGCGGTACAGGTCGTGCGCGTCCTTGGTAGCCAGCGTCCAGCGGCGCAGCCCTTGCAGATCAGGATGCGCCATGACGGTCTCGATCAGCCACTTCCCGAGTCCGCGCGCGCGATAATCCTCGTGAATGAACACATCGCAAAGATAAGCAAAGATGGCGTAGTCGCTGACGACGCGCGCCAGGCCGATCTGGCGTGCGCCATCATACAATCCGAATGCGAGCGAATTTTCGAGCGCGCGCCGCGTGCGCTCGAGCGGTCGACCCTTTGCCCAATAAGCTCGTGCCAGCATGGCTTCGATCGTCGGCAGATCCAGCCGGGCAGGATCGGTGGAGATCGTAAATGGTCCGCGTTGAGCTTCAATGTATGGGGTCATGCGCAGAGTCTAACATACTGCCGGAATGGTACAATGGCCGAAAACATTTAGCAGGATGCGCGTTGCCCACCGAAACTGAAATCAACAAATACGAGTTCATCGATTCGCTGCGCGGCTTCGCGATCCTGGCTGTGATCGTAACCCATGCGGCCCTCATCTCCCTCCCCAGCTTCGCCTTCTTGAGGCTGGTCAGTGACAATGGGACGCGCGGGGTCCA